>DAIMKE010000554.1:0-4903 GCA_036721875.1 Bradyrhizobium sp.
AAACCATATAAATTGGCCCCTGCAACATAACAGTTGCCGGCCTTCGCCGGGACGAGTGGTGGTTCCGACCTATCAGGTCACGCAGCGGCCCGGCTCGAGCAGCTTCGCGACTTCGGTCAAGACGCTCACCGGAGGTTCGCAGGCCACCGCGTTTTTCGATTTGCGGGATTTCAGCGGCGCCACAGGGGCCACAGGGCGGTTGCGCGCTTCTTCCTTGGCGACGGGAACGCGGACCAGCACCGAGGTATCCGCAAGTTCCTTGAACCGGAGCGCGATGGTCCGCTCCTGGCCGGCTGCGACCTTGCCGACGTCGCGGTTAGCCTTGGCGGCGCGGTTGACGCCTTGCTCGGGTGTGGCCGCAGCAACCTGCAGGCGTCCAATCAGATCATGGCCAGACGCGAGCTGGGCTGCGCCCAACGTCGCCGAGACGGCCAAGGCAGCGATAATTCCATTGCTGATCTGTGACATGATGCTCTGTCCCTCGCCCCATGGCGATCACAGAACCAACCGAACCAGGGCATAGCGGGTCCGCGCGCTTTCGATCACTTAACCGTGTACAGAAATATTTTCAGCACTTCGGAACGACTCCGGGGCTCGCGAGTAATTCCGGCAGCCGGTTATTCCCCCTGCCCCATTGACCGGCGACGTAGGGCGCAACCGTGGTGATGCCGGTTGCGCCCTGCTTTTTTTGCCGGCCAGCTTACGCCGCCAGCTTCTTCAGCGCGCGTTCCAGCAGCTCCAGCCGGTCCTGACCCCAGAAGATCTCGCCCGAGGGGAGAACGAAGCTGGGCGCACCGAAGACACCCGCCTTCAGGGCGTCCTGCGTAAATTTCTCATAGAGCTCGTCGAGTTCGGCGTCCGGCGGAGCGGCTGCGCGAAGCGCCGCGGCGTCGAGACCAGCGCGCTGGGCGGCCGCACCCATCGCCTCCGGGTCGACAAGCGTTTCCTCCCGCTCCCAGATCGCGCGGCCCAGCTCCAGCGACAGCCTGTGGGCATCCTTGCCCTGCAGCCCGGCCGCAATGACGAGGCGGACCGCAGCGGCATCGTCGCAGGGGAAATACTTCGGTTCGAGATGGATGGGAGCGTTTCGCACCTCGCGCCAGCGCTTCAGCTCCATCATCCGGTAGGCGCGACGCTGCGGCGAACGCTTCGGCAGCGGCAGCCCGCCGGTCTGCTCGAAGATCGGCCCGAATTTGCAGGGCTTGACGTTGACGGTGGCGCCATGGCGCGCGGCGATTTCGGCGAACGGCGCGCTGCCGAGGTAGGTCCACGGCGAATTGAGCGATATGTAGTAATCGATGGAGACGGGCATGATTGCGGGATTCCAGGCAGGCTGATGTCACGCAAGCTAACCTTGCGGGCTCATACCGGCACCATCACTGCAGACCGCCTTCAATGCAAGGCGTTGGTGATCTTGTGATCGAGATGACCGGTCTTGTAGTCGCGGCGAAGCTGGCTCAGGGAGGTCTCGTTCAGGTGAAGCATGGCCTCGCTCAGCCTGTCGGTTGGGGGATAACCGGCGGCAAAGCCCTGCCCGTAAATCTTGCGCAAGGTGCCGATGGGTGTGGCGCCGTGCTTTTGGCTGATTTCGCTATCCTGGTTGCGCTGGCGATTGTCGAGACCTGCCTTGCTCATGCCGCTCTCCCTTGTGCCTGCTCGAAGCATCCTCCTGCCATGGCCAAATGGCAATCGTGCACCGCAACCAGTTCGCCGGGGATGAAGGCGGCCGAGGTCACGCCGTTGAGTTGGACCAGCAATGAACCAATACGTCTTCCGGGAGTTGGTCCCGCAGTCGAATTGCAAATGGCAACCTTCATGACCGGCCAGAAGCCACACGACGTTCAAATCGACCGTCTCCATAGCCATGCAATCTGCGAAGAGATCGGCGAACGGTTACAGTTCGCCATTCCACCGGCTTCGGACCGAGTGCCTTCCCGTCTTCTTGGCCTGACTGCGCGACTGGGACGAATTCAGCGCGGCGGCGTCCTTGAAAGACTTCGCTTGCGATTGACGTGATATGAAGGACTTGTTCTGAAGATGAAAGACTTTCCGAATGCATCCTTTCCGCCTGAAACGATAAGCATCATGAAAACGGCTTTGGACGCGGCGGTGGCGTCTTTGCCGGACCCGGTGAGTTCGGCGCATGTGCGATCGATAGCGGAATCGATCCTTCGCTCTGCACGGGAGGGCGAGAGAGATCCGGTAGCACTGGAGCGAATGGCGCTGATCGAGCTGCAGATTTCCCATCGCTAGCGCAGTGGCGTCCCGGACGTCGCGCTGAGCCGGGGACCCCTGGCCGACATGGACCCCGGATCAGCAGCGAACGCTTCGCGCTGCGCAGCGTCCGGGAGCGCGCAGACAGCCGGGCAACTACCCGCTCGTACCCAAAGGGCTGTCCCGGTTGGGCCTCTTTCATTTCAGGTCGATGGTGCACAAAAAATCCGGCGCGCCGTGGAGCGCGCCGGATCGATTCCAATTCTATTGCAATAACCGGCCGCTTCAGGCCGTAGCCGCCTTCGGCGCGCGGTTGCGCGAGTTGCGCTGGAAGAACAGCGCCTGGCTGGCGACGGCGGAAACCATCGCGGGCTGGAATGGCTTTGAGATCAGGAACGCCGGCTCGGGGCGCTCGCCGGTCAGGAAGCGTTCCGGGTAGGCGGTGATGAACACGACAGGGACCTCGAACACCTTCAGCAATTCGTTCACCGCGTCCAGTCCAGACGAGCCGTCGGCGAGCTGGATGTCGGCGAGGATCAGGCCCGGCTTCTTGTTCTTGGCCAGCGCGACCGCGTCGGCATGGGTGCGGGCGACGCCGATCACGTTGTGGCCGAGGTTCTTCACCAGGCTCTCGAGGTCCATCGCGATGAAGGTCTCGTCCTCGATGATCAGCACGTCGGTGGCGATTTCCGCCGCCATCTCGCGGCCAGCCGCGTCCGTCAGCCGGCGGGTCTCGGGAATGTCCGTGTTGAGAATGAACGCCACCTCCTCCTCGGAGAAGCCTTCCAGCGACAACAGCAGGAAGGCCTGCCGCGGCAACGGGGTGATGTTCGAGAGCCGGCGCTCCGGCGGCAGCGACAGCGTCGCCACCTCGGGGTTGTCGTTGAGCGAGACCGAATTCCAGATCTGGGTAAACAGTTTGAACAGTCCGGCACGGGGGCCGTGCCGTTCATCCAGCAGGGAAGCGTCCTGCAGCAAGGCCTCCAGCATGGCGGCCACATAGGCATCGCCCGATCCCTGGCTTCCGGTCAGCGCACGGGCGTAGCGCCGCAACAGCGGCAGATGTTCAGCAACGAGCTGTGATCGGGACATCCCCATTCCATCCTTGTTTTTGGCCATCATCCTGGCCGTATACCTAGGGTCTCAACTGGGCGGACGTAACCTGGAACGCCGCGTCCGGCGCCAATTTCGGCTACTCGTCGGGGGGACCCGGTTCCCCCTGTCCCCCCGATTACGCCGGGGGCTCCAAAAAGTTCCAAAAAAGTTCCAGAATTTCGGAACCATACGGACCCGTTCGCATTAGCTTTGACCAATAGCGCGGCGGCGAAGGCCCCAATTTCGAGGCAAGCTCTTGAAACCACAGAGAATTAACTCTCGGGGAAGCGTGGATCAGATCATGAAGGAAGTAAAGAAGCAGGGCGGGCTTAACGCCGAGATTCAGTCGAGGATCGGGCATCAGCTCCGCGCCATGTACGACGATGTGGTGCGGCAAGGCGTGCCGGATCGCTTTGCAGAGCTCATCCGGAAACTAGACGGGCCGGAAGCAGCCGCCGAAATCGCAAAAAAAGAAGGAGGTGAGTAATGCCCCTCACCGACTCACTTCGCGACGATATTTTGGCGTCAGTGCCCAGCCTGCGCGCGTTCGCGATCTCGCTTTCGGGCAATGGCGACCGTGCCGACGATCTCGTTCAGGAGACGTTGCTGCGCGCCATCGCCAACATCGACTCGTTCCAGCCCGGCTCTAACCTGCCGGCATGGCTGTTCACCATCCTGCGTAACCTGTTCCGCTCCGACTATCGCAAGCGGCGGCGCGAGGTGGAGGACGCCGAGGGCAATTACGCGAAGACCCTGAAGACCCAGCCCGCGCAAAACGCGCATCTGGAGTTCGAGGAGTTTCGCGTGGCGCTGGACAAGCTGCCGCAGGACCAGCGCGAAGCCTTGATCCTGGTGGGCGCCTCCGGCTTCTCCTACGAGGACGCTGCGGCGATCTGCGGCTGCGCGGTCGGCACCATCAAGAGCCGCGTCAACCGCGCACGCTCCAAGCTGAGCGCCCTGCTCTATGTCGACGGCGCAGAAGACTTCGGCCCCGACGATACGGTGCGCGCAGTGATCGGCGGCAACGGCGGCTGATGACGTCATCGAAGCGACACGGAAAGGGCGGCCCGACCGGGCCGCCTTTTTTTGTGTCGTGACCTGGTCTTAGCGCGACTTCAGTTCAATCCCGTGCTACCGCACCGGACGGACGGGTGCGGTGATCTGCTCGGTGCGGTCGCGCTCGGTCATGTCGACGACGGTTTCCATCGGCGCGGTGAGTTCGTAGACGTAGCTGACTTCGGTGAAATACCGTTTTGCGGTGCCGCCCATCGCTTCCGGTGCGACGCGGTCGAGCAGGATCAGGCCGAAATCGGAATCTTCGCGCCGCGTCGCCGCGCTGGTGTTGAACTCCTCCCAGCGGAAATGAAACACCTCCTTGCCCTCCTCTCCGGTCACCGTCCAGTTGGCGGTGATGTGCGGATGCTTCCCGACCAGCGACAGGCCCTCGTCGGAATGCGAGGCAAGCTCGAAGAACAGCAGCGAGAGGCTCTGCGCCGCGCGTGCGCTGACCGCGATATCGGGACCGTTGACGGCAATCCGGTCGGCATGCGGGATGGCGCGTGCCTCGAACAGGCCCTTCAGCTTGACGCCCTGC
>DAIMKE010000555.1:0-4899 GCA_036721875.1 Bradyrhizobium sp.
GCCAGATGGACCGCGGCGCGATCCTAGAAGGTGCGGAAGCGTTCCAGCGCATCGCCCAGACCATGGGCGTCCCGCGCAACAACCACTGAGGGAGGGGCATGGCCGACTGGCAGATTATCAAGCGCGACGTGCGCGACACCCTCGGCGAGGGCGCGCTGTGGAGCGCACGACACAACGCGCTCTACTGGACGGACATCCTGGCCCCTGCGGTCAACCGGCTGTCGCTCGATAGCGGAGAGGTCACCCGCTGGCCGATGCCCGAGGCGGTCGGCTGGCTGGTGGAGCGCCGGGCCGGCGGTTTCATCGCGGGATTTAAGAGCGGATTTGCCGAACTCGATCTTGATCCGGTCGCGATCCGCCCGATCGTGGATCCCGAGCCCGACCTCCCAGACAACCGTATGAACGACGGCAAGGCCGATGCCGCCGGCGTCATCTGGTGCGGCACGATGGCGACGAAGGCCGACCGGGACAGCGGCTCCCTATGGCGCTTCGGGGCTGACCGGCGGCCGGTGCGGATGGACAGCGGCTATCGCGTCACCAACGGCCCGGCCTTTTCGGTCGATGGTTGCTGGCTCTATCACAGCGATACTGGGCGCCGGACTGTCTACCGTTTCGCGCGACGCAACGACGGGACGCTGGGCTCGCGCGAGACCTTCCTGACGTTCGCAGAGACGGACGGTCGCCCCGATGGGATGACAATCGATACCCAGGACTATTTATGGATCGCACATTGGGGCGGCTCGCGGGTCAGCCGCTTTCGCCCCGACGGAGTGCTGGACTGCGCGATCGCCCTTCCCGCTAGTCAGGTGACCAACCTGACCTTCGGAGGCGCGAGGCTCGATCGCCTGTTCGTGACCTCCGCCGCCGTCGACTTACCGACAAGCGTCCACGACGGCGGGCTTTTCGAAATTCTTTCGCACGGTGCGAGCGGCAGCGATCCCGGCACCTTCGGTGGCTAATAAGGCCGCTGCCGTAACGATGCTGCGCGCACGCAAGGCCGAAGATCCAACCGTCGATCCACCACCACGTGGGGCGACACAGCGAGTGCTGTCGCCGAACGGCACGGCGGCGGTATGCGGGCTGTCGATGATGCTAGCGCGAGGATCTTCGACCGGACATCCACCGCCTTCAACGGCATGAAAGTCCGTTCAGCGCCGATGCCGGGCAAAGATTGTCGTTCCTTCAACACACGCAAACCAAGGAGCAGCGCGGGGGGCAACAGCTCACAGCCTCGTTCCCGTGGCGGATCGACCGCCGTTATGCACTGCCCGACCGCCAGAATGATGAATGCATCCGGCTGTTGACGTCCGATAACGTCCTCAGTCGACATCGGCTATGCCGCGTTGCGATCGACGAAGATCGTTTCGCCGCGGCGGTGCACCGTCAGCGCGTTCGACCAATAGCCGTGACCATAACGGAGCGTGGCAGTGCCATCGTCGGCAAGATGGCGATCGAGGCGGACAGGCTGCGCAAGGGTGAAGCGGGAACCGTTCCACGCCAGCGTGAAAGAGCGGGTCTCTCCCGCGCCGTCAAGCCGCAGCGTCACCGTGTCGATCAGGTGGGTACCGATGCCGCGCGGGATGTCGGCGAATAGGCGGACGGGCCGAGCAGCCGGCCAGGTTTCGATCGGCCTTCCATCCACATCTTCAACACCAATCGTGCCATCGAGCGTGATCAGTTCGGCAAGCGACATGTTGTAGCTGGCGTTGAACGCCACCCACCCTTCGGGGTGCCGGAATGCGCCCGAAGGATTGTATGGATAATGCTCGTTCGACGCGCTCGAGCTCAGCGTGCCGCGGACTAGTTCAAGCCGGGCGCAGATGTCGGGTGGGTAGTGCACCGGCCACCCGCGCTCCACGCCAAAATAGTCTTTCACGCCGTGATTTGCCGCGTGCGCGCCGATCGGATTGCGGCCCGCGAGCGTATCGAGGTGTGCAACGCCGATCGCCCGCAGCCGGGCGGCGCGGGAGGAATCTACGCGGGCCAGCCACGCCGTTACGCCGGGTAAGCCAGCAACATTGCCGACGTCGTTCCAGCCGCTGCCGGGCTTGACCACCGCAGGTTGCGGGCTTTCCGCAGACCAACGCGGCGGACCCCACTGCGTCTCGTCCCAGCGGCGAAAATCCCACATGTTTTCGGAGCGCGCCTCGATCACGGCTGCATAGCGGCGTAGGAAGTCAGCGAGTCCAGGCGGGGCAGAGTCCGGATGGTGGAGCAGGAGGGCGCACAGCCCCGTTGCCAGCCGGTTCTCGCTCTGCCGCTGCCCCTTGGTGTAGCGCGGATCGGTGAGGTCGACGTTAGCGATGATCCACGCCGCCTGCGCCCGCGCGGCGGCGGTGTGGCGCTGCGCGGCCGCCGGGTCGGCCGCGCGCACTGCCTCGGCCATCATCAGGTTCGGCAGGATGGAATGGCCCGGCGCGTGGCGGCCCTT
The DNA here is from genome assembly GCA_036721875.1 of Bradyrhizobium sp. Taxonomy (GTDB): domain Bacteria; phylum Pseudomonadota; class Alphaproteobacteria; order Rhizobiales; family Xanthobacteraceae; genus Bradyrhizobium. The sequence goes on from DAIMKE010000555.1 coordinate 2,432, forward strand.
CAGCCCCCCGACCTCGGTAATGACATCGAACAGGCCGACCTTCGGCCATAGCGTGGTCGCGACCTCCTGCACGCGGCGCGTGAACTCGGGAGCGAACCATTGCCGCAGGGTGGGCAGCGCGTGGAGGAAGAAAGCGAACTCCTCCACCGTCTGCGCGTGGATCGCCGCGGGCGTGGTCTGGTCTGAGGGGTCCTGAGAAACAGGCGACAGCAGCGAAAAGCCGATGCCCCAGTGGATCAGCGCGATCGCATCGGGCACGTCTCCACCAATGGGTGGCGGCAGCTCACGATAATAGCGGCGTGCAGTCTCTAGCGCACCGGTATCGCCGGTGTCGCGAATCCAATGAAAGTTAGGATCAAGCAACCGGTCGCAGTCGGACTGGCGCTCGATCCGGCGTGGCAGATTGAGGAAATAATCCGGATGCGCGCACCACAGGGTTATCAGCGATGCCGTCTCATAAGAGTAAAAGGTGCCATCGCGAAAAGCGCGTCCGCCATAGGCCGAGGGGTGGGTGCCGATCAGTGAGCGCACATCAGTAAGGAACGGCACGACCATATCTAGCCCAGCACTGACGGGCAAATGGGGGCCTATGTCAAATGGATCGGACTGAACGGCGGGATCGTCGACAAGCCGCAGCACATATGCGCCCCCGTCCGAGGCCCCCGGTCCAAGGTGGGCGGAGGAGAAATCGCCAACGCCGCCGTGCAACAGGCCAAGATGGCACCGCCGTCCGGATCGCCGATCGATCAGCTCGAACGCAGTTTTGTCTGCGACGCCAACTGCTGTGAACCGCTTAACACCATGCCGCGCATAGCCGGTCTGGTTGACGAAGAGACGACGGGGCTGTTGTGCGCTGGCCGACATAAAGGCGGGGAGCGCCAGCACCGCTCCAGATGCTCCTAACAGCGCTCGTCTCGTTGTCCGCATGCCCGCCCCGTCCTATTTTAGGGATTGTCGCGCCGCCGCGATGATCAGAATTTCAGCGCCACGCTGGCCTTGTAGATCCGCCCGAACGTGACGTTCGTCCGCAACGCCTCTTCCACGCCGTCATAGGTTCGCTGCTGCTCGTCCAGAATGTTGTTGACCTCCAGTCCGAAGGTCAGCTGCTTGCTGAGGTCGTAGCGCAGCGTCGCGGAAAGGTCGGAATAGGGATTGTTATAGATGCCGGTCGACGCGCCCGAAAGGCCGATGAGATACTGGTCGCGCCAGTTATAGGCGCCGCGAATGCTGATCCCGTCCTTCTCGTAATAGGCGACGATGTTCACATTGTTTCGCGACAGTCCTGGGAACGGCAGCGTCCGACCGACCGAGTCGCGGATCGGCGTCTCGGTGTCGATATAGGCGTAGGTGGCGAGCACTCCGAAGCCATCGAACGGCGAGGGCAGGAAGTAGAAGGGTAGCTGGAGCAGGGCTTCGACGCCCTGCACCTTCGCGCCGCTGCCGTTAATACCGCGCGAGATGAGATAGTTGACGCCGTCATACACCTCCGGCGTCTGCCCGGCGATGATGAAGGTCGACACGTCCTTGTAGAAATAGCCAACTGAGGCGACTGCGCGCTGGCCGAAATAGTATTCGAGCGAAACGTCGTATTGGTCGGCCTTGAACGGTTCGAGGTTCGGCGATCCGCCGTTGCCGCCGCCGGGGGTGATTTGCCGCCCCTGGGCGTCGAAGGTCGCCGCGTTGTTCAGCGAAACGCCGTTAGAGAGCGATGTGGTGTTCGGATAGGACACGACCTGCGCCGCGCCTGCGCGCAGGATCAGCCCGTTGTTGAGATCGAGCTTCGCCACGAACGAGGGCAGCCATTCGTTGTCGCTGCGCGGAAAGGTGATCGGCGTGGCCATTCCGTTGCCGGCGATCAGGTTGCCGGTGGAGCGCAACTCGCGGTTCACGTAGCGGACGCCGACATTGCCCGATAGGATCGCCGACCCGATGTTGATGCCGTAATCGAGCTTGCCATATGCTTCGACGAAACGTTCGTTGATTCGGCTGAAGCTGCCGATCGCAGCCAGCGAGCTTCGAGGATCGACGCATTGGGAATTGCCGGTGATGGCCGGAAACGCGGTGAACGCCCCGCAGCCGTCGACCGCGCCATTCGCCGACAGGAAGCGGGTCGGCAGGCCGGGAAACAAGCCGCCCAAGTCTGGATTCGAGTACAGCTGCGTAAAGTCCGCCAGCTGCGTAGCCGGGATGCCGCCCGCGGGTCGGATATCGATGCGCTTGGGATCGGTGACGAACTTCAACCGCGAGTACCGCGCGCCTACATCAATACTCCTGAGGAAGCCGTCGCCGAGATCGTAGTTCCAGTCGTTGCGGACCGCGAATTCCTCTGTCCGCGCGATCGCCGTATTGTCGAATAGGATCGTGAATCGAAGCTGAGCAGGATCGGTTAGGTCGATCCCCGATATGTCGTAGGAACCGAAGGAGCCCCTGGTAAAGTCGAAGTCTACGATAGGCGTGAGTCCGGCCAC
>DAIMKE010000556.1:0-4883 GCA_036721875.1 Bradyrhizobium sp.
TCTGGGGATGCATCGGGCAGGTGTAGATCGTGCCTTCCGGCACGGGTTCAGCCTTCCGGGCCGCCGCCGGCTCGACGTATTTGGCGGGCTCAGCCATGAATTTCGACTGGCAGCCGGAGGAGCAGAAGTAATAGGGCTTGCCCTCGTACTGCGCCCGGTGCGTGGTCGCGTGCGGGTCGACCGTCATCCCGCAGACCGGGTCCTTCACCTGCCCGGCTGCTCCCTCATGCTCATGATGATGTCCCCCATGGAGGCCATGGTCATGATGATGGCCATGGTCCTTGCTGGTTGGGGTGTCGGTCATGACGGTTCTCCGGGCAGGCATCGATAAGCTGCGGCAAGGTTGGGGCTTCCCATGATGGGAAGGTCAAGCGCGTGCCTCCGGGGCTCCAGCCATCGACGCGATCGAGGCGGGTCTCGACCTCCGTGAACCACCTCAAGACTTGCCGCATCAAGGTGTCCCGAAGGGCCGATCCAGCGCAAGCAAACCGGTGAATGCCTGTGACCCGGATCGGCCGTTTAGGTCACTTCGCCTTTTGAAGCTTGGTGACCGTGATCTGGCCGTTGACGCGGTCTGCGTCGAACTTGATCTTGTCTCCGGCCTTCAGCCCTTTGAGCATGGCGGGATCGCCCGCGCGGAACACCATGGTCATGGCATCCATGTCGAGGTTCTTGATGGCGCCGTGGTTGATGGTGAGCTTGCCCTGGGCCTCGTCGACCTTGGTGACGGTGCCATTGACCGACTGGGCGGCAGCCGGCAGCGCGACCATCAGGAATGCGAGGGTGGCGGTGGTCTTCAGCATGGGATGATCCTTTCCTCTGACGCTTACTTGACGATGATCTTGCCGGTCATGCCCGCTTCGCGATGGCCGGGGATCAGGCAGGAGAAGTCGAACTCGCCCGCCTTGGTGAAGGCCCAGACGATCTCGCCCGTCTTCTTCGGCGCGAGCCGCTTGGCGTTCGGATCGTCGTGTTCCATGTCGGGATTCTTCTGCATCTCGATGGCATGCTTGAGGTTCTCCTCCAGCGTGGCCAGCACCAGCTCGTGGTCGAGTTCGCCGTTGGGGCGTCCTACAGCCGACCTCTTATCGCCTCCATCTGCTGGATCTCCTCGCGTTGTGCCTTCGTGATCGCCTCGCACAACCTCCTCAGATCCGGATTGGCGAGCTTCGCCTCACGACACATGAGGATCGCGCCGGAGTGATGCGGGATCATCGAGTCGACGAACTGGCGATCGTCGATCAGGGTCTGGCTTCGCGTTCCGTAAAACGATGCGACGGTGAGAAACGCAAGGGCGACGTAGTGAATGGTGTTGGCACTCTTGTTCGGGAACATGCCCGGCATCGTCGCCAGCATGAGGATGCCCATCGGCGCCCACATCGTGACCGCCATGTAGAACATGTTCAGATTGTTCCGGAAGTCGCGCCAGCCGTCGATCATCGAGAACATCACGACGTACATGACGATCAGGCCGAGGATCATGTTCAGCCAGAACATCAGATAAGATCTGCCATGCGAGCCGTGACCGCCTTGGGAAGGGCTGCCGTGGGCCCGGTGGTGGTTTTGCATATCCGTCTCCACTGGGCGTGAAAGCGGACGCCACACCCGTCGCGATGAGAACGAAGGTGGCCAGCGCCCGCAGGAAGCAGGGGCTACTGGCCCTTGGCTTTCAGCCATTGCTCGATCGTTTCGACCTCGCGCTGTTGACTGCTGACGATCTCACCCGCCAGCTTTTTGACCGATGGATCCTTGCCGTTCGCGAGTACGACCTTGGCCATCTCGATCGCGCCCTGGTGGTGAGCCTTCATCTGCGTCATGAAATCGACGTCGGCATCGCCCGTGAAGGTCGTCGGCATGGACTGCATCATGTGCATCATCGCCGCCTTGTATTCCTTGGTCGACGCGGAGTCCGAGGCATCCGGCATGATCATCTTCATGGGCATGTCGTGGCCCGTATCGGGCTTGGGAGCTGGCTGGGCGAATGCCACGGTCACGATCGATGCCGCAAGGCAGGCAATCACTGTGAGGTTTCTCATGTGAGTTCTCCCTAGGATAAGGAGGCGAGCGGCTATGCCGCCATCTTCCGGCAACTTTCGGCACACCGCCGACAGGCCCGGACGCAGTCGTCCATATCTCCGATCCGTTCGCATTCGTTGGCGCAGTCCTCGCAGATATCGGCGCACTCGGCGCAGAGATGCTTGTGATGCCGCGAGCCGATGATCATGACCTGGGCGCTGGCGCGACAAGTCTCGGCACAGGCGAGCATCAATTGGATGTGATCCGGGCTGGCATGGTCGCCACCGAGCTTGAGGCAATGGTTGGTGCTCATGCCCAGGCAGGCCTGGTAGCAGCGCAAACATTCGTCAATGCATGCCTGCATCTCGGGGGACGTTTGGTGCACGATCGTTCTCCCTGAAGCTGTTGCGGTTCCATTGAAGGGCTACTCGGGGAAGACGCGTGCGACTGTGAGGAGTTCCTGTCTGAAACAATCTGTAACAATGCGGCGCGGGACGCCCTCGACGGTTATTGACGAGCCGCAACGACGACGGTCGAAGGCCCTGCGATGACGAACTGTTGAAAGTTCCCTCCTTACTCTGTTTTGGGCGCTGTGCCATTTTCGGTGTCATGAAGCTTCGGCTCGTTGCGCATTGTCTGATTCTGGCCCTGTTCGTCGCGGCCACCACGTTGGCTGCCTTCGTCAGCCCGGCGAGGGCCGGATTCGAGCGGGCCGATACCGTTGAAATGGCGATGCTGATGGACGGTGCCATGCCGTGCTGTCCGACGGATCACGACAAGGCCAAGGACTGCACGACCAACTGTCCGGCGCTGAGCTTCTGCCTGACCAAGTGCTTCGCCAGCGAGCCGACGTCGTTCGTCACGCTCGCCAGGGCGTTCGTCGCCGAGCTCGGCCTGACCGGAGACGAGGCCACGCGTCAGTCTCGTCCGTTCGAGCCACCCGCGCGACCTCCACGAAGCTGAGGCATCGCCGGCGCGAACCGCGCTGGCTTCGTCCGCACGGGACTTCCGGGCGGACGGTGAGCCGTGGCCAACGCCACGTCCGAGGCTGTGCGCCTGTGCGGCAGCCTGATGCACTCAGGACTACGAACATGACCCTCATCAACACGTTGCGCGTGCTTGCCGCAGCGCTTCCGCTCGCCGCCGTTTCGCTCCCGGCGCTCGCGGACATCAAGGATTACGAGTTCCGGCTCGTGCAGAACGAGATCAAGCAGGGCAACGGCGTCGTCGTCGCCGTGACGCTCATCGACAAGCGTTCGGGCAAGCCCGTCCCGGACGCGGTGATCTTCGCCCAGCGCATCGACATGGCACCCGACGGGATGGAGATGATGGCCTCGCCGATCGAGACGATGCCGTCGACCGAGTCGGGCACCTACCGCTTCAAGACGAACCTGACGATGGCCGGCGGTTGGCGGCTCTCGCTCGGCGCCAAGGTCCAGGGCGAAACCGGCACGCTCGAAAACAAGCTGATCCTCAAGGCCCTGCCATGAAACCCAACGCCCTCACGGGCCTCGCTCTCGCCGCCATGCTGGCGGCGGGAGGTGCGGGCTATTGGGCCGGACATCGCGGCCTTGCGGTCGGCTGGCGTGATTGGCTCGGCATCGAAGGTTCGCTCGCGGCAAACGAGCCTGCCGGAACCGGACCGATCATCTACTATCAGGATCCGGACCGGAAGCCGGTCTATTCGGCGCAGCCGCGCCAGACCGATGACGGCAGGCCCTTCACGGCCGTCCGCGCCAGCCAGGACGTCAGCTTCGAGGTGAAGCCTCCGAGCGAGGAGCGGATGGCGCAGGCCGACCCGAAGCGCGTTCTCTACTACCGCAATCCCATGGGGCTCCCGGATACGTCGCCGGTTCCGAAGAAGGACTCGATGGGGATGGACTATCTCCCCGTCTACGAAGGCGAGGGAAACGAGGACGGCGTCATCAAGCTCTCGCCCGGGCGCATCCAGCGCAGCGGCGTGCGCTCCGAACCCGTCCGGCGTCAGAACATCGTCCAGACGATTCACGTGCCCGGCGTGGTGCAACTCGACGAGCGACGGGTTTCGGTCGTGACGATCCGGGCGGATGCCTTCGTCCAGGAGGTCGCTCCGATCACGACCGGTGACCGCGTCACGAAGGGGACCAAACTGGCGCGGATCTATTCGCCGGAGATCAGCACCGCCGGCGCGCAGTTCATCACCGAGCTCAATGCCGCCGCGCGCGGCGTGCCCGAAGGCGGCGCAAGGCAGCGTCTCGAAAACCTCGGCGTCCCGCCGGAGGTCATCGCCGAGATCGAGCGCAGCCGAAAGGTGCCGCTGACGATCAACTGGTCGGCGCCGCGCGACGGCATCGTGCTGGAACTTTCGGTCAGTGACGGCATGAAGATGACGGCCGGCGGCAGTCTGTTCCGGCTCGCCGACATCTCGACGATCTGGGTTCTGGCCGATGTTCCGGAACGCCAACTGGCGGCCGTCGGCATCGGCGCGCCAGCCACGGTGCGATTGCGCGGCCGTCCGGGGAGTTCCTTCGAGGGACGCGTCAGCGTGATCTACCCGGAGATTGCCGAGGCGACGCGCACGGCAAAGGTCCGCATCGAGATCGGCAACCGCGACGGCATGCTGCTGCCGAACATGTATGCCGACGTCGATATCGGCTCCGATGACCCAGCTCCGCAGCTCGCGGTTCCCGACAGCGCCGTGATCGACAGCGGCTCGCGCCGGGTCGTCATTCTTGATCTGGGCGAGGGTCGGTTCGAGCCGCGCGAGGTCAAGCTCGGCCGCCGCGGCGATGGCAGGGTCGCGATCACCGAGGGGGTCGCCGAGGGCGATCGCGTCGTCGTCTCGGCCAACTTCCTGATCGATGCCGAGAGCAACCTGAAGGCCGCCC
>DAIMKE010000557.1:0-4880 GCA_036721875.1 Bradyrhizobium sp.
AATCCGGATCGACCACAGTACGAGCTGGTCGCGCACCAGATTGGGTCCGGCCGAGGCATCGGCCCAAATACCAAGCGCTGCCGGCAGCCGCGCCAGCGGAATTCCCGCGGCCCCCACGGTGAGCGCGATCAGCGCCACGCCAACGAGCACGATCAGCAGACCGGCGAGCGTCAGCGAAGCGGCCGGGCGCGACGCATATCCGCTGCGGCGCTTCGCGCTTTCCGCGCGGGAGTCCGCAAGATCGGTCATTGCCGGCAATTTACCGTCAACGCCGCGGGCGAGAATTTCTCCGCCTGCGGCGCCAACGCCGGATAGAGCTTGATCGAGAGATCGCGGGCCGCCGCCGCCGTGCGCGGCCCGAAGCCGAGCAGATAGAGGCCTTCCATGGAGATGAACGCCTTGTTCGCCACGACCGGTGTCAGCGCGAAGGCGGGATGGGCGTAGACTGCTTCTGCATCCACCGAATCCTTGCCGCGGTCGATGGACAGCACCACGTCCGGTTTCGCCGCAACGATCGCCTCGTCGTTGATGATCTTGTAGCCGTCGTAGCCGTCGATCGCATTTACGCCGCCGGCGAGCGCGATGATCTCGTTGGCAGCGGTCCTGTGGCCCGCGGCCATCGCCCGGCCGTTCAGCATCGACATCACGAACATCACGCGGACTGGTTTCGTGACTTTGGCCCGCAGCGAACGCAGCTGCGCCAGGTCGTCCGTCACGACCGCGGTCAGGCACTCGGCGCGCTTGTCCGCATCCATGGCATGGCCGACCATTCTGATCTTGTCGAGCAGGCCCTGTTCGGAAAAGATTTCAGGCACCAGCACCAGCGGCACCTTGGCCGCTTCGAGCAGGTCCATGGCCTCCTTCGGGCCGGAGCCCTGCACGGCAAGCACCAGAGAGGGATTGAGCCCGAGCACGCCCTCGGCCGATAGCTGCCGCATGTAGCCGACGTTCGGCTTGGCGCGCGCGGCGGTCGGATAGAGGCTCGTGGCGTCGACCCCGGCCAGCCTGTCCTCGAAACCGAGCGCGTAGAGGATTTCGGTGATGGCGCCGCCGATCGACACGATCCGCGCCGGGTCGTTGATGGTGACGTCGCGGTTGCGCGCGTCATGTACCGTGATGCCCGCGGCTACGGCCGCGCCACCGAGCAGGAAGCCGCAGGCGGCGGCCGTCATTGCGAGCATGCGACAGAGCGTCATTGCCGGTTCACTTGGTCAGGTTCACTTGGTCAGAATGAGCTTGTTCTGCGACGTCAGCCGCAGGCGGTAGTTATCTTCGCCATGCGCGATGATGATCTCGCGCTCCACCGCGAACAGCTCGCGGCTGTCGATCCGGTTGCCTCTCATGGCGACGGAACGCGCCGTGGGAGCGGAGTTCGCCGCATGCGTCGGTGCGTCTCCGAGCTTTCCTCCTGAAGGAACGGTCATCTAATCTGTGAAGCCCCGATTGCGCTATCCCAAGGCGTGTTTGTACAGGCCGGCCCGGCCGCAATCCAACTGCTGCAATTTACAATCGATATAAACTGGCCCGCGCGGTTGTTGACCGGTCCCGCAGCGCGGCGTAACCAGATGCATGCGATGTGGGCATGGGGTGGCCCCGTCGCGACAATTGGTAGCCAGCAAGCAGCCGCGTTATTGACGGCGCCCGCCAGCCAGACCCAAGAGACAGAACAACAGGTTGGGGCAGTATGGCTTTCGCGGCTAGGCATTCGCGCGCCTTGATTTTGGGTGCGTCGGCATTTTCATTGGCGTTGATGTCGTCGTTGATGTCGTCAACGGCAGGCTTCACGCAATCGGCCGAGACCGAGGCTGCCCCGCGTGCATCCGAAAAGAAGCAGAAGCAGTCAAAGCGCAAGCCCGCCGCGCCGCAGCAGGTGGCCCAGGCCGCGCCTGTCATGAACGCGCGGGCGCAGATCGGCGCCGCGCCGGTGGCGCTCGACACGATTACGGCGGTCGCGACCAGGACCGACGAGCGTGCGATTGACGCGCTGGCGCCTGTCAGCGTGGTGACGCTCGAGCAGATCCAGGGCCGTCAGGCCACCACGCTCGGCGGTCTCCTCTACAACATACCCGGCGTCTGGGTGCAGGACCGCGGCGATGAGCCGTCGACCTCGATCAATATCCGCGGCCTGCAGGATTTCGGCCGCGTCGCCGTGGCGGTCGACGGCGCGCGCCAGAACTATCAGCGCACCGGCCATTTCGCGAACGGCTCGTTCTTCCTCAACCCGGAACTGGTCGGCGGCATCGACATCGTCCGCGGTCCGACTGCAAACATCTACGGCTCCGGCGCGATCGGCGGCGTGGCGTCGTTCCGCACCAAGGACATCGAAGACGTCGTGCGTCCCGGCGAGCGTTGGGGCGTGGATGCCAAAACCATTCTCGGGACCAACTACGGCCGCGCGCTCGGTTCGGTGTTCGGCGGTGTTCACGTCAACCCGAACGTCGATGTGTTTGCCGGCGGCACCTACAGCACCCAGGAAAGCTACAAGGACGGCACCGGCTTCGAAGTCGCCAATACCGGAAACCGGCTCACGGCCGGCATTGCCAAATTGACCGTGCGCCCAGCCGACGGGCACGAAGTCAAGCTGGGCACGATATTCCAGGAAGATCTCTTCAGCGTCGGCCAGCCGCCGCGCCGTGCCGGCGACCCCAACTCCACCAATGCGAACGGGACCAACAACCTGAACGGCACGTCGATCTACAGGTCCGACGTGAAGAATTACACGACGACGCTGGGCTGGAAATATTCGCAGCCGGACGACAAATGGTTCGACTGGGACGCGAAGGTCTACTGGAATCGCACCGAGAACGATCAGATCAAGACGGGCCATACCAGCGCGACTGCCTCCACCTATTGCGGCGGCGTGCCGGGCAATGCGGTCTCCGGTTGTATCGGCAGCAACCGCGGTTACCAACTCGATACGATTGGCGTCGACGTCCACAACACGACTCGCTTTGAGACCTACGATTGGCGCCATGCGGTCACCTACGGGCTGGATGCCTTCCAGGACAAGGTGGCAACCAATGACCTGCGCGGGACCTCCGAGGTGACGACGCCGGGCGGCCAGCGCACGGTGTCCGGCGGGTTCGTGCAGTGGAAGGCCAACTACACCTCACTGCTGGAGGTGATCGGCGGGTTGCGTTACGACAATTACCAGCTGTCATCCGCGACGACGTCCACTGGTGGCGATCGCCTGTCGCCGAAGATCACGGTCGGTCCGATGCCCACGGCGATCCTGACGCCCTACGCCAGCTACGCCGAAGGCTACCGTGCTCCCTCGATCACCGAAACGCTCGTGAACGGGCCGCATTCCGGCGCTACCGTCAACGACTCGTTCTTCCGCTGCCCGTCGGGTACGCCGGGACCCGGTGCCGATTCGACATTCTGCTTCGTGCCCAATCCGAACCTGCGCCCCGAGGTCGGCAAGAACAAGGAAATCGGCTTCAACCTGAAAAAGAACGACGTGTTCACGGCGGGGGACAGCGTCCGCGGCAAGTTCAACGTGTTCCGCAACGACATCACCGACTTCATCGACCAGGTCGCGTTCGGCACGCCGCTCGTGGTTCCGACCGGGCCGCCGCCTGCGCCGAGCATTACCGTTTTGCCGTTCCTGCAGTACCAGAACATTGCCCAGGCCAGAATTCAGGGCTTCGAGGCCGAGACGATGTACGACGCCAATACCTGGTTCGTCGGTGTTGCGGGCTCCTACCTGCAGGGCAAGAACCTGCAGACCGGTTTTGGGCTGTACAGCATCCCGCCGCAGAAGATCACGACGACGGCCGGCATTCGGTTGCTCGATCGAACGCTCGTGCTCTCCGTGATGTGGACGTCGGCGGGAGCGAACAGGAACATCCCTCCGACCTATACGCCGGCAACCGGATTCGACCTGGTCAATCTCTATGCCCAGTACCAGCCGACGCGGGATCTCACGCTCAATTTCTCGGTCGAGAACCTTCTCAATCAGTATTACCGTCCCTACGCCATTCCGGTCGGCAGCACGGGCGACACGCAAAACGACGTGAAATGGGCCAGTGCCGGTCCTGGTATCGTGTTCAAGGGCGGCCTGAAGTATCATTTCGGAGGAACCTGACACGAAGAATCCACGGTCTCGCGCGAGACCATCCCTCCAGGGCCGGGCCGCGCTGATGCTCCAGCGCGGCTTCGGCGTGTTCGTGTTTCCACCCAATCCAATCGGTACGCCAGGCGCACCCCAGCAAGGAGACTTTTGATGTTTATCGCAATGAACAGGTTCCAGGTGAAGATCGGCTCGGAAGCGGCCTTCGAGAACGTCTGGCGCAGCCGGGAATCCTATCTCGGCAGCATGGCGGGCTTCGTCGAGTTCAATCTGCTCAAGGGCCCGGTCTACGAGGACCACACGCTGTATTCGTCGCACACGACCTGGGTGGACAAGGCGGCGTTCGAAGCCTGGACCCGCTCGGAAGAGTTCCGCCGCGCGCACGCCCGCGCCGACAACAAGACCGGCGAGAGCCTCTATCTCGGCCATCCCAAGTTCGAGGGTTTCGAGGTGATCCTGAGCGAGCGCAAATCCAGCGCCGCCGCTTGATGGGGAGGGTGCGATGCTGAGCACGGAACTCGCCGACCTCAAGGCGCACATGGCAGATAATCCCGGCGCGGTCATCGAGGACGTGGCGCGGCAGCGAAACGTCACGCCGCGCGCCGTGCTGGAGGCGATGCTGGAAACGATGGTGCGGATCGGCAGCGGCGGCGAGTTCGCCGCTGCGATGGGCGACATCGCGCAATGGGGCGAGGTGACGCTGATCGTTCACACCGATGATGCGATCTTCGAATTCACCGGCGCCATCCCCGCGGGCGAGGTCGGTCGCGGCTATTTCAACCTGATGCAGCCCAAGGGACTGCACGGG
>DAIMKE010000558.1:0-4868 GCA_036721875.1 Bradyrhizobium sp.
CGTATCGGGCGATCTGCACTCCTGGACGACATCAAGCGTCGGTGCTTCGCCTCCGTCTGAGAGCGCGTGGCGCACATCTGCGAAGGGCAAGACCGCGTCCGCGATCTCTCCCGGACGATGCCGATCAAGGTTCAAGACCTGGAAATTTTCCAATCTTCATGGCGAGGCGGCGCGAAGCGCCGTCTCGAACCCTCTGGCCTCCAAATTCGGTTTCGGGTTCTGCCTTCCACAATCGTCTATCTTATGTAGCTGCTACGTAAGGTAACGGCCGTAACCAAATCTCAGGTGCTGCGAGTGTTTCCGGAAACAGAAGCATTGAAGACGGTCGATCTGCTGCCGGAGACTTACCGCACACCCGCGATCATGCTGTACCGACCCTATCCGCCGATCAAGTCTCCGTCGGTACGAAGCCGGCTCGGCGGCCGCCCCCTGCTTCCTGAGGCATCCGAATGGCCATGGAGCCGGAGAAGGGAGGCGCCTTTACATTTCCTGGCGCAGATCGATTGCGCTGAATTGCCGCGCACTGACGCCCGGCTGCCGACAGCAGGCATGCTGTTCTTCTTCGCCTCCGACGATGAGGAGCAGATATGGGGCGAAGGTGCGCCGGAGGACAGCGTTCGCGTCATCTATGCACCGGCCGTTGCGGCGGATCAACCTGAGCGGGAGCCGCCACGGGCGCTCACGCCAATCAGGCATCAGGATCTTTGGGGACGGTATCCAGAACTGTATGGCGATCCAATGTGGCCGCTGCCCGGCGAGAACGAAAGGCGCGTGGAAGCGTTGCGGGTCGCGGCTGCAATGGCGGCTACGACCCTTCCAACGCGTACAGGCCGGACACCGGTGTGGGGCGATCGGGCGGGCGATCGCCTCCTGTGGCCGACCGATACGTTTCCGCAGGCAGGCATCATGATGGATCGCATTGCCCGCCTGCTTACGCTTTGCGTGCTGGAGTTGCAGAAGAACTCGAATTTTCAGCACGCAGACATTCAGCAACAATTGCGATCCATCGAAGCGGCCGCGCGACGCTGGATCGAGCGCGACGCCACGATCGGGCTCGATGCTGCGCCGTCCGAGAGGGATGCCAGCCAATTCGCCAACTGGCTGGCCGAACTGGTCACACCCGGAACAGATCCCAAAACAACGCGCCGTCCCGAGGCACGAACAAGTCTGCTCGCACGCCTCTCTGCATTGACTCGACGGCGACAGCAAAATCAGCCCGTGGCCGGCGGGGTTCAAAACAACCTCCAATCCAGACCAGGCGGGGAGTTGTCGCGCATGCTTCTGAAGGCGCTATCAAGCAGCATCGTCTACGCGGCAGGTGCTCCGCGCGCGGCTGCAACGATCCCGCCGAATTTCTATGATGATCTCGAAAACGATCACTTGCCGTTTCATCAGTCAAGGAATCGAACAGTCGTGGCGTGCGAAGACTGGCGGGTGAAGGCCAGCATCCACCAGATGCTCGGCCAAGCGCCATCCGCGCAGGACGCCGAGCCCGCGGACAGCGCCCCGGTGTTGCTCTTGCAGCTTTGCTGGGATAACGCGATCGGCATGAAATTCGGCGACGTCGGGGCGGCATCGTTCTGGATAAAACCAGAGCATCTGGCCGAACGGCGTTTCGACCACGTTTGGGGCGAAGTGGTCGGTCATTGAGGCACGCTCGCAGCAAACGCCAGGCGCGTGCTGTCGACTCTGTCAGCGGTGTGGACGCAGTGCAGCGCTTCCGCAATGATGCACTGCGTCCGGAACGCGGCTTAGTTCTTGGTCTTGTCGACCAGGGCACCCTTCTTGATCCACGGCATCATGTCGCGGAGCTTGGCTCCGACTTCCTCGATCGGATGCTCGGCGAGCTTGGCGCGGGTGGCCTTGAACGAGGTCTGGTTGACCTTGTTCTCCAGCATCCAGTCGCGGGCGAACTTGCCGCCCTGGATGTCGGCGAGCACGCGCTTCATCTCGGCCTTGGTCTCCGCGGTCACGATGCGCGGGCCGGTGACATATTCGCCGTATTCGGCAGTGTTGGAGATCGAGTAGTTCATGTTGGCGATGCCGCCTTCATAGATCAGGTCGACGATCAGCTTCACCTCGTGCAGGCACTCGAAATAGGCCATCTCGGGGGCGTAGCCGGCTTCGACCAGCGTCTCGTAGCCGCCCTTGATCAGTTCGACCAGGCCGCCGCACAGCACCACCTGCTCGCCGAACAGATCGGTCTCGCACTCTTCCTTGAAGGTGGTTTCGATGATGCCGGCGCGGCCGCCGCCGATGGCGGAGGCGTAGCTCAGGCCGAGGTCATGGGCGTTGCCCGAGATGTCCTTGGCGATCGCGATCAGGCAGGGCACGCCGCCGCCACGCTGGTATTCCGAGCGCACGGTGTGGCCGGGGCCCTTCGGAGCGATCATCAGCACGTCGAGATCGGCGCGCGGGTCGAGCAGGTTGAAGTGGACGTTGAGGCCGTGGGCAAACACCAGGGCTGCGCCCTTCTTCATGTTGTCGTGCAGGTGCTCGCGGTAGATGTCGCCCTGCAGTTCGTCGGGGGTCAGCATCATGACGAGGTCGGCCCATTTGGCGGCCTCGGCGACCTCCATCACCTTGAAGCCGGCGGCTTCCGCCTTCCTGGCCGAGGCCGAGCCCTTGCGCAGCGCAATGGCCACTTCCTTGACGCCGGAGTCCTTCAGGTTCAGCGCATGGGCATGGCCCTGGCTGCCGTAGCCGACGATGACGACTTTCTTGCCCTTGATCAGGTTCAGGTCGGCATCACGATCGTAATAAACACGCATGGTCATTTCCTTAGTCGATGGCCAAATCGGCCGGTTAATCAGGCATTTGGGTGAATAGGACCGCCGGTCGCCCGCGAATTTCCGGCGTTGTCTAGAGCATTTTTCCGTTCAGGGGAAACCCGTTTCTGCATGCCGCAGTGCGGCATCATACGTCCATGAAGACCGGATAGAGCGAGGCCAGCAGTAGCACCGCCATGACGATGTTGAAGGCCCGGACCGCCCGCCGGGAGGTCAGGACCGGCCGCAGCGCGGACCCGAACAGGGCCCAGGCGGTGCAGGACAAGATCCCCAACAGCAGGCTCAGCGTCACCTGGATCGCGATGTTCCAGGGATAGGTGGCGATCGCCGCATAGGCCGTGATGGTGCCGATCACCATGACCCAGCCCTTGGCGTTGACCCACTGGAACATGGCCGCGCCCCAGAACGTCATCGGGTGACCGCCACGGTCATCGGCCTCCGCCGAAGGCGGCTCCGACAGCGCGATATGGACGGCCAGGTAGATCAGGTAGGCCGCCCCGATATATTTCAGGATGGTCTGCAGCACCGGATAGGCGATGAAGATGGTGCCGAGCCCAAGCCCGACCGCGCCGACCATGAAAGCAAAGCCGACCGTGATGCCCATGATGTGCGGGATGGTCGGGCGGAAGCCGAATGTCAGCCCCGACGACAGCAGCATGATGTTGTTCGGCCCCGGCGTGAAGAACATCACGGTGGCGAAGATGATGAAGGCGATCAGGACCGAATGCGACATGCAGGCCTCACGCGACCTTTGGCTGGATCTTTTTTCTCTAAGCTGAGGACGTTTCGACAGCGCTGCGGGATAATTCCCGCAGTTTATCTGTAGCCGGTCTTTCGCCCTGCTGGCTTTTCTTCAGCTTGGTTGGTCGGGACCGGGCTTGCGCAGGATATAGGTGCCGTGGAGCGGCGCATGGTAGTCGACCGATTCCAGCGTGAAGCCGATATCGGTCAGCATGCGCTCGATCACCCAGCCAAAGGTCGAATATTCATCGCGCATATGGGTGACCACGCTGTCGCGCTCGAAATCGTGGTTCTTGATCGAGAAGTCCGCCCACTGTTCGACGTTGCGCTCGGTGCCGTCGGGCATGCTGACGAAGACGATGTCGCGCAGGTAGAAATTGGCGCCGGGCTTCAGCGCCGCATGGATCCGCGCCAGCGCCACCGCCTTCCAGAAGTCAGGCAGATGATGCAGCGTGAATTCGCTGACGATCAGGTCGTAGGAATTCGGCTGGTAGGCGAAGCTCAGCATGCCGGCCGGCTGGGTGCGGAGCGCCACCCTGCGGTCACGGGCCTGGATTTTGGCGAGCGCCAGCATCGCCGGCGAAATATCGATGGCGTCGACTTCGGCCCCCATCAGCGCCGCCTCGCAGGCCAGCACGCCGTTGCCGCAGCCGATATCGGCCACCCGCCAGCCCTTCTGCACGCCGAGCATGTTCAGCGCCGCGCGGGCGCGCTGGTCGCTGTCGTCATGCCGGTCGTAGATCGAGGCGACCGCGGTATCGAGGCCGAGTTGCCGTCTTTGATTGTAGTACCAGTCCCGCGCCAGCATGGTTCACATCCCTTCAGGCCCGCGTCCGATCGCGGCAACACCGGTGCGCGACACCTCGACAAGGCCGAGGGGGCGCATCAGGTCGATGAATTGACTGATTTTTGCCGAGTTGCCTGTGATCTCGAACACAAAGCTCTCGATCGTGGCGTCGATGACGCGGGCGCGGAAGGCATCCGCCAGCCGCAGCGCCTCGACGCGATGGTCGCCGCCGCCCCGCACTTTCACCATCGCCAGTTCCCGCTCCATGGAGCGGCCGGTGATCGTCATGTCGACGACGCGATAGACCGGCACCATGCGGTCGAGCTGGTGCTTGATCTGCTCGATCACCATCGGCGTCCCCGTGGTGACGATGGTGATGCGGGAGAGATGTTTCTGGCTTTCGGTTTCGGAAACCGTGAGGCTTTCGATGTTGTAGCCGCGGCCGGAGAACAGCCCGATCACGCGCGCGAGCACACCCGGTTCGTTCTGCACGAGAACCGACAGCGTGTGCGTCTCGTTGGGATCGTGGCGCTCTTCCAGGAAGTAGGCCG
>DAIMKE010000559.1:0-4862 GCA_036721875.1 Bradyrhizobium sp.
AACAAGCTGATGGCCGAAGTCGCTGAACTCAAGACCACGATGCCGGAGCTCGAACTCGCCGCAAAGACCGCGGACGACGAACTGGCACGCGAGCTGTCTGCGATCCCGAACCTGCCGCTCGACGATGTGCCCGATGGCGCAGACGAGCACGGCAATGTGCAGCGTCATGTCTACGGCAAGAAGCGCGACTACAGCTTCACGCCGAAGCCGCATGACGATCTCGGCGGCGCGCTCGGCTACATGGATTTCGAGGCGGCCGCAAAGCTCAGCGGCGCGCGCTTTGTCGTGCTGAAGAAAGGCCTCGCGCGGCTGGAGCGGGCGATCGGGCAGTTCATGCTCGACCTCCACACCAACGAGCATGGCTACGCAGAAATCAATCCGCCGCTATTGGTGCGGAACGACGTGATGTTCGGCACGGGACAGTTGCCGAAATTCGAGGACGACCAGTTCTGGGCCATCAAGGGCGAACTGCTCGCCGCGCCCGACGAACGACTGCAGACCGAGCGTCTCGGCCTCATTCCCACGGCCGAAGTTTCTCTGACAAATCTCGTTCGCGAATCCATCGTCGACGAAAAAGAACTGCCGATGCGGCTGACCGCGCTGACGCCGTGCTTTCGCGCCGAAGCGGGCGCGGCGGGGCGCGACACCCGCGGCATGATCCGCCAGCATCAGTTCACAAAAGTCGAATTGGTTTCGATCGCAACACCCGAGACCAGCCGTGACGAGCATGAGCGCATGCTGTCGTGTGCCGAGGAAGTATTGCGGCGGCTCGACCTGCATTACCGCGTCATGACGCTGTGCTCAGGCGACATGGGCTTTTCGGCGCAGAAGACCTACGACATCGAGGTTTGGATGCCGGGGCAGGGTGAGGGCGGTGCCTATCGCGAGATTTCGAGCTGCTCGGTGTGCGGCGATTTCCAGGCGCGGCGCATGGATGCGCGCTCGCGCGGGCCTGATGGCAAGCCGCGTTTCGTTCACACGCTGAACGGCTCGGGCACGGCGGTCGGCCGCGCGCTGATTGCCGTGATGGAAAACTATCAGCAGGAAGACGGCTCTATCGCGGTGCCCGCCGTGCTGCAGCCCTACATGGGCGGGCTCAAGGTGATCGAGCGCGTCAAATAGCAGAAAGCAGAAATGGCGTTGCATCGCGACATCCATTGGATCGGCAGGCAATGGGCTGTCACCGGCCACGGGATGCAATTGATCGACCAGAAGCTGCAGGGATTCTTCGACATAGAGATCGCGGGGTTGTGGGACGAAAGTCTCATCGCAACCATGCACGCCAAGCAATGGCTGAATGCTGCGGATTTCGACAAGGGCCTCTCGGTCGCGCGGGCGCGGTTTCCGCAATCGATGCTTCCCGTGACGCCATCGCCGGAAGCTGTGTCGGCGCCGGTGGTCGAGCCGATTGCGCCGCTTCCGCCGGAAGTGGTGCCGGAAGCGCCTACGCGAGATGTGCCGCCGCCACAGCCAAAGCCTGTTTCACCGCCGGCGGTATTTGCAGCGCCCGAGCCCAGCGAGCCACAGCGGGACCAGCCCGCCGATTTGCGCCTGCGGTTCAACGGCAACGCCAAATTCCTTCGTCCCTGGCGGGTCTGGATGAAGCGGCAGCCGTAAGGCAGGTGGTCCGGTTTGCCTCGGCGGCCATAGCCGGTTAAGACGACTCCCAACGGCAAGAGCCAGCCTCTACCCGAACAAAAGGCATTTTGACGGATGCGAATCCTCTGCACCAATGATGACGGCATCCACGCGCCGGGCCTCAAGACCATTGAGGAGATCGCCCGCGCGCTGTCCGACGACGTCTGGGTCGTGGCGCCGGAGCTCGATCAGTCCGGCGTATCGCACTCGCTGTCGCTGAACGATCCCTTGCGCCTGCGCGAAGTCGGTCCGCGCCATTTCGCGGTGCGGGGCACCCCGACCGACTGTGTGATCATGGGCTCGCGTCACATCCTGGGTGAGAAGGGGCCCGATCTCGTGCTGTCCGGCGTCAACAGGGGGCGCAACGTCGCCGAGGACGTAGTATATTCCGGCACCATCGCCGGCGCACTCGAGGGCACGATCCTGGGCATTCCGTCGTTCGCTCTGAGCCAGGAATTTTCCGTCGAGACCCGCCACGCGCCGCTGTGGGACACCGCGCTGAAATTCGGTCCGGAAATCCTGCGCAAGGTGATCGACGCCGGCGTGCCGAAGAACACCGTGATCAACGTCAACTTTCCCGCCTGCACGCCGGATCAGGTCAAGGGCGTCCGCGTGACGCGGCAAGGCAAACGCAACCTCGGCTTCCTAAAGGTCGACAAGCGCCACGACGGCCGCGGCAATCCCTATTTCTGGATCGGCTTTGAGCGCGCCGCGATGATGGACACGCCGGCCGAAGGCACCGATCTTGCCGCGCTTGCGGCGCGCTACGTCTCGGTGACGCCACTGCGGCTCGATCGCACCGATGAGGTGTTCTCGGTCGCGCTGACGACGACGTTGAAGTAGTGCGCAGTTGCCTTTGGAACGCAGCATAATCCAGGATACGCGCTCGTCATGTCCGCGAAGGCGGGCATCCAGTACGCCGCGGCCTCTGCGCCGAAGTGCTGACGTCTCTGGAATACTGGGTCACCCGCCTTCGCGGGTGACGACAATTGTGGCCTTGATTGCCTAAGCCGCCGCGCTCTTCAGCGTGGACGTGATGACCTGCGCGAGCGTCTCCAGCTGGAATGGCTTCTGCAGCGAGGGGCGGTCGCGATATTCTTCGGGCAGGCCGGAGGAGCCGTAGCCGGTCGCGAATATGAACGGGCGGTTGCGTGCCTTGATCAACTCGGCCACTGGCGTAATCACCTTGCCGTTGACGTTGACGTCGAGGATGGCGAGATCGAATTCGGTCGATTGCGCCAGCTTGACCGCTTCGCCGATCTCGCCGGCCTCCGCGGCAACGCTGTAGCCCAGCTCTTCCAGCATGTCGGCAACCATCATCCGGATCATGACTTCGTCTTCGACGAGAAAAACAGAACAGCCTGCCGGCCGTATCGCTACCATGATGGAATCCTTGCCCTTCCGTGCGTCAACGTACGCAAAAAACACCTGTTGGTGCAACGTAGAGATGGACTGGCATGCGCCCAAGGTTAAGGGTGCCCGTGGGCGATTTCCCGTGCCCTAACGCGGGACGGCGGCCCTGGTTCCCGAATCAGGAACCAGAATCTTTGAGGAAATTGTTCCTTAAACGCGTGGACGCTACTATGAAGCATCGTATCGGCGGCTGATCTCCGCCACGAGACCGCAATGTCGCAAGAACCGCCCGAAAAGATGATGTTTCAGCTCACCCTGCGGCGGCGGGGGATCAGCGATCAGGCTGTGCTGCGTGCGATGGAAGAGGTGCCGCGCGAGGCTTTCGTCGCGGCGGGCGATCGCGGTCACGCCTACCGCGACAGCGCGCTCGGTATCGCCTGCGGGCAGACCATCAGCCAACCCTTCGTGGTCGCCTACATGACCGAGCAGCTGCAGCTGAAAAAGGAGCACAAGGTGCTCGAGATCGGCCCGGCTCCGGCTATCAGGCCGCGGTCCTGTCGCGGCTATGCAGGCATGTGCTCACGATCGAACGCTACCGGACGCTGGCGGATGAAGCGCGCGCCCGGCTCGAAAAGCTCGACTATCACAACATCGAGGTGATGTACGGCGATGGCTTCGACGTGCCCGCCGGCGCCGGCGATTTCGACCGCATCATCGTGACAGCGGCGATGGAGCAGATCCCCGACAAGCTGCTCGAGCGGCTCGTGCCCGGAGGCATCCTGATCGCGCCTGTCGGCCCGCATCACGGCACGCAGACGCTGGTCCGCGTGGTCAGAACCGACAGTGGCTTCGATCGCAAGGAGCTGGTCGATGTCCGCTTCGTGCCGGCACTGCCGGGCATCGCGCGCGAACTGTGAAATCGCAGATTGGCGGTTCCCGCCAACGTCTTATTCCCAGGGTTAAGCGGTTATTTACTCGCGACGTGTTTACTCAAAACAGTATTTTGTTGCGTACGAGTGAGTAACCATGTCCCGTGTCGCCGAGTTGCTTCGCTCGCGTCGGATGCCGCAGGTCGCGGTGCTGACGCTGATGTCGGTTGGAGTTGCGGGCTGCAGCGCCGATATGCAGACGCGTCTTTCCGACACCTCGTTTTCCAACCCCTTTGCCTCGCAGCCTGAAGCGACCGGTTCGGTGCGCTCGCCCGCTGTCGAGCGCCGCGAGCCGCCGCAATATTCGCGGCCGCAGACGCAATCTCCGCAATTCCAGTCCCAGGCGTTGCCGCCGCCCGCGGTTGCTGCCCCGCCGGCTTATCCGGCCAGCACCGGCGGCGTGTCGGGAGGAGGGCGCGGGATCTCGTCCTATGCGCCGCCGCAGCGTCCCGCGATTGAAACCACGGCCACGGTGCCGCCGCGCTCGATCGCGGCCGCCCGTCCGTCCACCCACGGCGGCACCACGATCATCGTGGGCACCAGCGACACGCTCGACATCCTTGCCAAGCGCTACAACGTGTCGAGCGCCGCAATCCTGCAGGCCAACGGCTACAAGGGGCCACGCACGCTGTCGCCTGGTCAGCAACTCGTCATTCCGCCGCGCCAGGCCGTTGCGGCCGCGCCGGCCGTTGCGCCGCCGGCAAGCAAGCCTGCCGCTGCTTCAGCGTCGTCGTCGAGCATCCACGTCGTCAATCGCGGCGACACGCTGATGAGCATCGCGCGGCGCAACCAGGTGCCGGTCTCCGAACTGGCGAGGGCCAATCATCTCGATCAGTCCGCCAAGCTCAGCCTTGGCATGAAGCTCACGGTCCCGGCTTCGAAATCCGCCTCCATCGCTCCCGCGCCGCAGCCCGTCGCCGCCGCGCCCGCCCAGCCGGCTGC
>DAIMKE010000560.1:0-4848 GCA_036721875.1 Bradyrhizobium sp.
CGGATCGACCTGTTCGCGTACAACGACCACATGGATTCCACGGTCGCCAGCCTCGCGAAGCCGTTGAAGCGCAACCGCATGGTCGAACGCACTGGTCTTACGAGCGAAGCTTTCGACCAACTGGTCCAGCGCATTGTGACGCGCGGGCATGAGGTCCCGGCATCGAACGCGCGGCTGGCGGAAGCAGCGCGCGCGGCCGGCGTCAGAATGCTGTCGCATGATGACAACACTCCCGCGATGCGAAGGGCCTTCCGCGCCCAGGGCGTCGGCATTTCCGAATTCCCGGTCAACGAGGAGACCGCGCGCGAAGCGGCCGAGGGCGGCGATTTCATCGTGTTCGGCGCGCCCAATGTCGTGCGCGGCGGCAGCCACACCGGTTGGACCAAGGCCGCCGACATGATTGAAAAGGGCCTCTGCTCGGTGCTTGCTTCCGACTACTACTATCCGGCGCAGCTATTGGCCGCGTTCCGTCTCGCCGCCGATGGCATCTTGCCGCTGGCCAAGGCCTGGGACCTGATATCGACAAACCCGGCCGGCGCTGCCGGCCTGGCCGATCGTGGCGTCCTTGCCGAAGGGCGGCGCGCCGATGTCATCCTTGTCAATGACGAGGTGCCGCTGCGGCCGCGCATCGTAGGCGTCATCGCTGCAGGGCGGTTGGTTCATCTGACCGAAGCCGACCGCCTGAACCGGTTCACAGCCGCGCCGCGCAAGGCGGTTGCGGCGGCGTGAGCCGGCCCTATTCTGCAGACATGGCCGACTCGCCGCGCTACGCGATCTACTATGCCCCGACACCCGGAAGCGGCCTCGATCGCTTCGGCGCGGCGCTGCTCGGCTATGATGCCCACACCGGCGACGACCTGCCATTTCCCGAAGGCGTCCTGCAGGCCACGCGGGATTGGCACGGGCTTACCGGCGATCCCAGAAAATACGGCTTTCATGCCACGCTGAAGGCGCCGATGTCGCTCGCGCCCGGCAGGACCGAGCCCGAGTTGATTTCCGCCTGCGCAGCGTTCGCGGCAACGCAACGGGCAATTCCAGTGATCACGCCGGTTGTCGATTCGATTAGCGGCTTCATCGCCGTGATTCCCGCCGCCCCGTCGGCGGCATTGACCCGGCTTGCCGCCGATTGCGTCACCGAATTCGATTCATTTCGCGCCCCCCTCACCGAGGCGGATCGCGCGCGGCGAAATCCCTCCCAGCTGACGTCGCGGCAGCGCGAGCATCTCGATCGCTGGGGCTATCCCTACGTGATGGACGATTTCCGCTTTCACATGACGCTGACCGGCCGCGTCAATGCCGAGCGGCGCGACGGCCTGGTGGCGATGCTGCGCGATCGCTTTGCCGCACTTGGCCTCTCGTCGCTTGCGATCGACGGGATCGCGCTGTTCCGTCAGGACGACGCGAATTCCCGCTTCCGGATCGTGCAGCAATGGGAGCTCGCGCAAGAGGACGATCGGCGGTAGGCGCGGCGGTCAGAAATGCCGGGCCAGCGTCCGGGGCGCCCGCGCGTCCGGCAGCGGCTCGATATCGACCGACCACAGATCCCTGTTATCGACATCCTTCAAGGTCACCGTCATGACCTGCGACTGGCCGTCGATGTCGACGCGACCGAAGAACTGCAGCCCGAAACAGGGCGCGAGGTTTTCGCCCTGCTCTTCGCTGCAGCCCTTCTGGAACACAGCCTCAGGTCCAAAGGTATTGTCCAGCGGCCCCGGCCCCCATGTCCCCGCGTGCAACGGGCCGGAGATGAATTCCCAGAACGGCTCGAAATCCTGGAAAACCGCGCGGTTCGGATCGTAACGATGCGCGGCCGTGTAGTGCATGTCGGCAGTGAGCCAGACGGTGTTACTGACGCCGGCGCGTTTCAGGAACGACAGCAGATCCGCAATCTCGCATTCGCGCCGCTCCGGCAGACCGTCACCAAGTGCAATCGCATCTTCACTGACCACGCCGATCGGCATGTCCGCTGCGATCACCTTCCAGGTCGCATCGGACGCCGCGAGTTCGCGCTTCAGCCAGGCCAGTTGCAGCGGCCCGAGGATACAGGCGTCGATGCCGTCGCCGCGCCGGTTCAACGTCGAATCGCGGTAGCTGCGCATATCGATCAGAAAGACGTCGAGCAGCGGTCCATAGCTGACCTTGCGATAGATCCGACCGGCCTGCGCCGCAGTGCTGCGGATCGGCATGAACTCGTGAAACGCTCGGGCAGCGCGCGCTACCAGCCGCGAGGTACCGTCCTCGGCGTAGCCGGTCTCGTCGGCTGTGCCGATCGGCGACCAGTCGTTGGTCACTTCATGATCGTCCCACTGTGCGAGCATCGGCACCTGCGCATTGAAGGCACGCAGATTCTCGTCGAGCAGGTTATATTTGTAGTTGCCGCGAAACTGCGCCAGGCTTTGCGCGACGACGGACTTGTCTTCCGTGACGATATTCCGCCAGGAACCACCATCTGATAATTTCAACTCGGACTCGATCGGACAGTCCGCATAGATGTGGTCGCCACAGTGGATGAAGAAGTCCGGACGGTTCTCCAGCATGGTACGATACGTCCGCATGCCGCCGCGGGCGGGATCGATACCCCAGCCCTGGCCTGCGGTATCGCCGGACCAGGCGAACGACACCGAACGACGTTCAACCGGCGCGGTGCGGAAATGCCCGACATGGGCTTCGCCTGAAATTCCGGCCTCGGCGATATTCTCGAAGCGCACGCGATAGAAAATATCCTGCCCGGCAGGCAGCCCTCCGAGCAGCAGCTTCGACGTGAAGTCAGAGTCCGGTAATGCTTCTGCTGAGGCAACACCAAGTATGGCCTTGAAGCTGTCGTCGGTCGCACACTCCACCACCATCCGCGCGGCCCGATCGGCTCTCGCCCAAATGACAGCGGAATCCGCCGCGACGTCGCCCGATGCGATTCCGCCTTCGATCCGTGGACGGTCGGCAGCGCGGCTCAGATAGGGCATCGCCAAGCCGCCCAACCCCGCGAGCGCGACCGTCGATGCTGAGCGGACCAGCAGCTTGCGTCTGGTCAGCCCTCGGCCATCGCGTATTGCAATCGGCATTCCGAACACCCTCGTCGAATCGTGACAAAGGGTGCCCGCTCAACTTGACCATGAACCGAAGGTTTTGCGACAGGTGGATGACCGTCATCGCAGCGTCAAAATATGACTAATCAGCTACGGCAGCAGATTGCGCGCGTGAAAGAACAACTCCACGAGTTTCCCCCTCGCGCCGGCCAGCGAGAAAATATACTCGGGAAGTTCAACGTCCATTTCCGACACCACGACTTTCGCGATCCGGTCGATGCGGCTGGAGCCGTGCTCCCAGATGAAGCCGACGCCGAGCTGGTTGGCGACCGCCTCCAACATGCCTTCCCTTGTATTGACGACGATCGCAGGCTCCGGCCGCAACCCGGCGGCACGGAACGCCTTGTCGACGACGCGCTGGGTTGACGAACTGCCGGTGCGAAACACGAGCGGATATTGCGTCAACTCTGATATCGGCACCTGGCACCTGTTCAGCGGATGCGCGGGATGGCAGATCGCAACGACCCGCTGGCTCAGGCAAACCTCGGATCTAAACCGGCGATCCTGAGGGACCTCGGGAAGCACCGCGACATCGACGCGCCGATCGATCACGGCAGCAACAATGTCCGACCAGTTTCCGATCTCGACGCGAATCTGGATTTTCGGGTAGAGGCCCCTGAATGAGGATATCAGCGCCATTCCCGGCATCGAATTGCCGAGCCCAACGCGCAGCTCGCCACCGGCCAGTTCCTCGCGCTGTTCGAGAATTGCGACCGCATCGGCTTCCATCGCCTCGATCCGGTTGGTAGCCGCATAGAGTTGCCGGCAAAGCGCCGTTGCCACCAGGCTGTGGCCGTGCCGGTCAAAGAGCCTGACATCGAACTCGGACTCGAGCTCACGAACCAGTTGCGCGACCGACGGCTGCGAGACGCCGAGACGTCTTGCCGCAGCCGAAAAATTGCCGGCCTCGAATACCGCGTTCACGGCACGTACGCGCGAAGAGGTTAATGCCACGTCGATTCAAGCCACTTTTATCAACCTGAAGCGCATCCGCCTCCAGCGGAGGAGAACGACCCAGAAGCAATGCCTGGGTTTAGTATAAGGAAATCCTTTAACTGTTATGTGACTGTCAAGCGCCGCCCCTAATCATCGGCTCGTTGCTGCATTGCAGTGGGGGCGCGAGCGAAATGGCAAAGATCGAACTGAACGCCGTCCGCAAGGTTTTCGACTCGACGGAAATTTTGAAGGGGATCGATCTTGCGATCGAGGACGGCGAGTTCATCGCGCTGATCGGCCCTTCCGGATGCGGCAAGTCGACATTGCTGCGCGTCATTGCCGGCCTCGAGCCGCAGACTTCCGGCGAAGTTCGCATCGGTGACGTGGCCGTCGACGGGGTACGTCCCAGCGCCCGCAACCTCGCGATGGTGTTCCAGTCCTACGCGCTGTATCCGCACCTCAGCGTATTCGACAACATCGCCGTGCCACTACGGATGCGCCGCCATTCCACGCTGGCGCGCGTCCCCTTGATCGGCAGGCTGCTGCCGGGACGCACCAGTACAGAGCGCGGTATCCGCGAGGAGGTGGAGCGGGTCGCCGCCCAGCTCGAACTTTCTAGTCTGCTCAGACGCAAGCCGGGACAATTGTCGGGCGGGCAGCGGCAGCGCGTGGCGGTCGGACGTGCCATCGTGCGCCAGCCGCTCGGGTTTCTGTTCGACGAACCGCTGTCCAATCTCGATGCCAAGCTGCGCGTGCATATGCGCACCGAACTCGCCCAATTGCATCGCCAGCTGAAAGCCACCTTTGTCTACGTGACCCATGACCAAGC
>DAIMKE010000561.1:0-4844 GCA_036721875.1 Bradyrhizobium sp.
TCACGGTCCGGCCTCGGGCGGCACGCTGGTATCGAGCGCGTTGCAGGCGATGCACGATATTGTCAGGTCGCGGTTTCGCCCCGCCGACTGGAATATCTACGCGGCGCAAGCCTCCGACGGCGACAATTCCTATTCCGACGGCGACGTATCAGGCCGGCTGCTGACCGAGAAGATCCTCCCCGTCAGCCAGTTCTTTGCCTATCTGGAAGTCGGCCAGGAAATGGCGACGACCTACGACATGCCCGATTCCTCGCTCTGGACGCTGTATCAGAAGCTGCAGGCCGAGGGCGCGCCGTTGTCGATGCGCAAGGTCCACGAACGCAGCGAGATCTTCCCGGTGTTTCAGGATCTGTTCAAGCGCCGTGGAAAGCAGGAGAGAGCTGCATCATGACAGGCCAGCTGCTGTTTCAGGGCGCGGATTGGGATTTTCCGACGTTGCAGCGCATCTACGACGCCTGCGAAGAGGTCGCGCTCGGGGAACTCGGCCTCGATGTCTATCCGAACCAGATCGAGGTCATCACCGCCGAGCAGATGCTGGATGCCTATTCCTCGGTGGGCATGCCGCTGTACTACAAGCACTGGTCATTTGGTAAGCACTTTGCCTTCCAGGAGGCATCCTACCGCAAGGGTCTGATGGGCCTTGCGTATGAGATCGTCATCAACAGCTCGCCGTGCATCTCCTATCTGATGGAGGAGAACACGGCGACGATGCAGACGCTGGTGACCGCGCATGCGGCGTTCGGCCACAATCATTTCTTCAAGAACAACTACCTCTTCAAGCAATGGACCGATGCCGACGGCATTCTCGATTATCTGGAGTTTGCCAAGAAATATGTGACGCATTGCGAGCACCGCCACGGCACGCGCGCGGTCGAGCAGACGCTCGATGCCGCCCATGCGCTGATGTCCCACGGCATCGACCGCTATCCCGGCAAGAAGAAGCTCGATCTGCGTGCCGAGGAGAAGCGGGCAGGAAGGCGCCGTCTGCACGAGGAAGGCTCGTTCAACGATCTATGGCGCACCGTTCCGACCGGACCGATCAAGAGCGACGTGCTGCTCAATGTCGAGCGCCGTCAGGCCCTGCTCGGGCTGCCGCAGGAGAACCTGCTGTACTTCCTGGAAAAGACCGCGCCGCGGCTGGCGCCGTGGCAGCGCGAGTTACTGCGTATCGTGCGGCATATCGCGCAGTATTTCTATCCGCAAAGCCAGACCAAGGTCATGAACGAGGGCACCGCGACCTACGTTCATTATCGCATCATGAAGCGCCTGCACGAGCAGGGGCGGCTATCCGACGGCAACTTCCTCGAATTCCTGCAGTCGCACACCAACGTCGTGTACCAGCCCGATTTCGACAATCGCCACTTCTCGGGGTTCAATCCGTATGCGCTCGGCTTTGCGATGATGCAGGACATCGAGCGCATCGTGACCTCTCCCGAAGCGGAAGACCGCGAATGGTTTCCGGATATCGCCGGGTCGGGCGATGTGATGGGCGTGCTTCGCGGGGTCTGGAAGGATTATCGCGACGAAAGCTTCATCAGCCAGTTTCTGAGCCCGCGGCTGATACGGCACTTCCGCATGTTCCATCTGCACGACGATCCCGAGGAGAGCGCCGGCATCAAGGTCGATGCGATCCACGACGAACGTGGCTATCGCCGCGTTCGCCGCGAACTGTCGCGGCAGTATGATGTTGGTTTCCTCGATGCCAATATCGAGGTCATCGACGTCGATCTGGCCGGCGATCGCCGGCTGATGCTTCGCCACGCGGTGCTGAAGGGCGCGCAGCTCAACGAGGTGGATGCCAAGCGCGTGCTGCAGCACCTCGCCGACCTCTGGAGCTACGACGTGTCGCTCGTCGAGGTCGACCAGTCCGGCACGACTCTCAAGGAATACGTGACGCACCCGCGCAAGCTCGCCGCCGCTGCCTAGCCAGGCGCCGGCGAACTTTTTGCAGCACTACCGCAGGCTGGCGTTGATCTTGTCCAGCGCGGCCGAGCCGGGGCACAGATCGCCGGCTTCCAGCGTGTTGAGCGGCGTCGCGACGGTGTCGAGGCTGGCATGCAGGTCTTCCGCATCGGGATCGACATAGAGCAGCCCGGTGACGACCTGGCCTTTGGCGGCGTGCTTCTGCAGGAAAGTCATGGCCGCCAGCCGATCGTTGGCGTCGTAGTCGGCATCGATCTTGCGCAGCGCCAGCCTGGTGCCGTCGTGCTGTTCGACGATCTGCACCGAGCCCGGGGCATAGTCGACCGTGATCGGCTCGCGACCGGTGAGTACGTCGAGGCGGTTCACGGCATCGTTGTGTTCGCGCACGTAATCGAAGCTCTTGGTCGAGCCGGCGTGGTTGTTGAAGGCGATGCAGGGGCTGATGACGTCGATGAACGCCGCGCCCTTGTGGCGGATCGCGGCCGCGATCAGCGGCACCAGCTGGGTCTTGTCGCCGGAGAAGCTGCGCGCCACGAAGCTCGCGCCGAGCTGCAGCGCGATCGCCACCAGATCGATGGCGTTGTCGGTGTTCATCACGCCCTTCTTGGACTTCGAACCGCGGTCGGCGGTGGCCGAAAATTGCCCCTTGGTCAGGCCGTAGACGCCGTTGTTCTCGACGATATAGGTCATGTTGACGGCGCGTCGGATCGAATGCGCGAACTGGCCGAAGCCGATCGAGGCCGAGTCGCCGTCGCCGGAGACGCCGAGATAGATCAGGTCGCGGTTGGCGAGGTTGGCGCCGGTCAGCACCGACGGCATGCGGCCGTGCACCGAATTGAAGCCGTGCGAATTGCCGAGGAAATAGTCCGGCGTCTTCGACGAGCAGCCGATGCCCGAAATCTTGGCAACGCGATGCGGCTCGATCGAGAGTTCGTAGCAGGCCTCGATGATCGAGGCGGTGATCGAGTCGTGCCCGCAGCCGGCGCACAACGTCGAGATCTTGCCCTCGTAATCGCGGTGGGTGTAGCCGAGCCCGTTCTTCGGCAGGCCGGGATGATGAAATTTCGGCTTTGCAATGTAGGTCATGACACGGCCTTGCGGAGAGGGGTCACCTTAAGGTGGTCCTGGTGGTCGCCGATGGCATTGGCGATGAAGCGCGCGGTGATCGGCGTGCCGTCATAGTGCAGGATCGGCACCAGCCGCACCGGATCGATGCCGTTCTCGTTGACGATCAGCTGCCGCAACTGGGCGTCGCGGTTCTGCTCGACGACGTACACGAAATCATGGTCGGCGATGAAGCTTGCCACGCTGGAGTGGAACGGGAAGGCGCGGATGCGCATGCGGTCGAGCTGATGCCCGCGCGCTTCCAGCAACCCGATCGCCTCGTCCATCGCAGGCGCGGTGGAGCCGAAATAGATCACGCCGTATTTGGTCGGCTTGGCGGCGTTGGCCTGCAACGGCCGCGGCACCATGTCCTGCGCGGTCTCGAATTTGCGCACCAGCCGCTGCATGTTGTCGGCATAGACGGCGCCTTCTTCGGAGTAGCGCGCGTAGCGGTCGCGCGAGGTGCCGCGGGTGAAGAACGAGCCTTTGGTCGGATGCGTGCCGGGATAGGTGCGATAGGGAATGCCGTCGCCGTCGACGTCGAGATAGCGGCCGAAGTCGCGGCCGGGCTCGTCGAGCATCGCCGCCGTCATCACCTTGCCGCGGTCATACTGCCTTGCGTCATCCCACTTCAGCGGGCGGCACAGCCGGTGGTTCATGCCGATGTCGAGATCGAGCATCAGGAAGATCATGGTCTGCAGCCGCTCGGCAAGATCGAACGACTGCGCGGCGAACTCGAACGCCTCGGCCGGGTCTTCCGGAAACAGCAGCACGTGCTTGGTGTCGCCGTGCGAAGCGTAGGCGCAGGCGATGATGTCGCACTGCTGGGTGCGCGTCGGCATGCCGGTCGAGGGCCCGGCGCGCTGGATGTTCATGATCACGGCCGGAATTTCCGCAAAATATGAGAGGCCGATGAACTCGGTCATCAGCGAGATGCCGGGGCCGGAGGTCGCGGTGAAGGCCCGCGCGCCATTCCAGGAGGCGCCGATCACGATGCCGATGGAGGCGAGTTCGTCTTCGCCCTGCACGATCGCGTATTTCGCCTTGCCGGTCTCGGGGTCGTGCCGCAGCTTCTTGCAGTGGCTCGTGAAAGCCTCCGCCACCGACGAGGACGGCGTGATCGGATACCAGGCGCAGACGGTGGCGCCGCCATAGACGGCGCCGAGCGCGGCGGCGCTGTTGCCTTCCATGAAAATGCGTTCGCCGACCTTGTCGGCCTTCTTCACCTTGAGCCCGATCGGGCATTTCAAATTCTGCAGCGCCCAGTCGCGGCCGAGATGCAGCGCGTGGACGTTGGAGGAAAGCAGTTTCTCCTTGCCCTTGTACTGCTCGCCGATCAGTTGCTCGACCAGCTTCGGGTCCATGTCGAGCAGGGCGCAGAGCGCGCCGAGATAGATGATGTTCTTGAACAGCTGGCGCTGGCGCGGATCGTTGTAGGTCGAGTTGGTGATCGCGGTCAGCGGCACGCCGATCACGTTGATGTCGGCGCGGAATTTCGACGACGGCATCGGCTTGGTCGAATCGTAGAACAGATAGCCGCCGGGCTCGATCGAGGCGACGTCCTTGTCCCAGGTCTGCGGGTTCATCGCCACCATCATGTCGATGCCGCCGCCGCGGGCGCCGAGGTGGCCGGCTTCGGTCACCCGCACCTCGTACCAGGTCGGAAGCCCCTGAATGTTGGAGGGGAAGATGTTGCGTGGGCTAACCGGCACGCCGTGACGCAGGATCGAGCGCGCGAACAGTTCGTTGGCGCTGGCCGAACCCGAGCCGTTGACGTTGGCGAAGCGGACGACGAAGTCGTTTACGCTGCTGATCGG
>DAIMKE010000562.1:0-4837 GCA_036721875.1 Bradyrhizobium sp.
TTCCTGGATCAGGTCGAGGAACTGCAGGCCGCGGTTGGTGTACTTCTTGGCGATCGAGATCACGAGACGGAGGTTGGCCTCGACCATTTCCTTCTTGGCCTGGCGCGCCTCGCGCTCGCCCTTCTGCACGCCGTGCACGATCTTGCGGAATTCGCCGATCTCGAGCCCGGTCAAAGCGGCCAGCGACTGGATCTCGTGGCGCAGCTCCTTGATGCGGTCCTTTTCGTGATGGACGAAATTCTTCCAGCCCTTGGCCGAGAGCTTCGAGACACGGTTGAGCCAGCGCGGATCGAGCTCCGAGCCTTGATAGTTGCGCAGGAAGTCCTCGCGCGCGACGCCGTGGCTGTCACCCAAACGAAGCAGGCGGCCTTCGAACGAGACCAGCTTCTTGTTGATGTCGTAGAGCTGCTCGACCAGTGAATCGATGCGCGCCTGGTTGAGCCGCAGCGACTTCACCTCGACGATGATTTCATCCTTCAGCTTCTTGTACTTGCGCTCCTGCGAGGGCGACAGCGACTCGCTCTGCAGCTGGTTGGCGATATCCTGTTCCTGCAGACGGCGCAGCTTCTTGTATTCGGAGGCGATCTTGTCGAAGGTCTCGACCACCTTCGGCTTCAGCTCGGCCTCGATGGCGGCAAGCGACATCGAGTTCTCGAACTCGTCGTCATCCATGTCGCCTTCGGCGGCGGCCTCGGCCGGATCCTTCTCCCCGGTCTCGGCATCGCCCGCAGGCGCGGCGCGGAACGGGGTCGGCGACGGCGGGGCTGCAGGCGGCGCGACATGCGCGGGCGCAGCGCCGTTGGTGGGCTGGCCGTCGGCGGCGGGCCCTGTGATCATCGCCGGGTTCATGTTGTTCTTGGCGTCGGGGCCGGCATAGGTCGCTTCGAGATCGATGATGTCGCGGAGGAATATCTTTCCTTCGTTGAGTTCATCGCGCCAGATGATGATGGCCTGGAACGTCAGCGGGCTTTCGCAGAGGCCTGCGATCATCGCCTCGCGGCCGGCCTCGATGCGCTTGGCAATCGCGATTTCGCCTTCGCGCGACAGCAATTCCACCGTGCCCATCTCGCGCAGATACATGCGGACTGGATCGTCGGTGCGCTCGCCGGGCTCGGACTTCTTGACCTCGGTGACGGCCTTCTGCGTGACCTCGACGAGCTCGTTGTCGGTATCGTCGTCGGCCTCTTCCTTTTCCTCGTCGGCGTCGGACTCTTCGGCCTCGGAGACGTTGATGCCCATGTCCGAGAGCATCGACATGATGTCCTCGATCTGTTCGGGCGAGGTGGTGTCGGAGGGCAGCACTTCGTTGAGCTGATCGAAGGTCACGAAGCCGCGCTTCTTGGCCTGCTTGATCATCTTCTTGACCGCGGCATCGGAAAGGTCGAGCAACGGCGACGGCGCGTCGGGGCCATCCTTCTCGGGGGCGTCCGCTGCCTTGTCGTCCTTTTCCTTGTCCTTAACCTGCAGCGTCTTTGCCTTGGTGGCCATTCATCAAGCTCCCGAAACGCGCTCGTGCGAGGATGCGTGGTCGCATTCCTCGCGCCTAATCACTGAAGTCTCGCGATGCAGCTTTTCAGGAAAAGCCGCACCGCCTTGTCTCTTGGTACGAGTACGATCCTTTCGATCGTGCTCACGACGCGCAAAGGGCGGCGCAGACTGTCGCCACCCCTGCCTTCCGTTCGCCGGTTATGTCTAACGTAGCCCTAAGGCCCCTAAGCTTCGCTTAACCTTGTTTTTGCAGCCAAACCATGGATTTGGCGAGTCTTTTAACGGGCACGGCCACAACCGTCCGCATCATTCTTCTCAGACGCTTTTGCGGAACCGGCCCGACAGCTCGCCGAACCCCTCGATCAGGGCCTCGGTTCCGTTGAGCGAGTCCAGCCGGCCGCTGACATCCTTCAGCCATGCCAGGTTGGCTTCGGAGGGCTCCTCGCCCAGAGCCAGTTCGGCATCCTTCTTTTCCCTAAGTAGGGCGTGCGTTTTCTGATGCAAGACAACAAGTTGCTGCCAGGTGGCAAGAACGTCTTCCCGCGCCGCGCCGGGGTTGGCCGCCCACACCGCCGAGGTCGTGATCGCCCGCTCAACCCTTTGAAGAATATCGCTTAATCCTCGCGCCTCGAGATCGCCCCGCATTTTCTCGGCCTGCTCTTCGACATCGGGGGAATGGTGATGATCGTTGGCGAAGGCGGCAATAATGCCGGCCCGGAGCTTGTTGGCCTCGGGGTGCGCCAGCTCCAGCGCCGCCACCTCCTCCAGATGGTCGTCCAGCAGCCAGGGATGGTTAATCAGGGACTGCAAAATCAGCGCCTCCCGGCGGGACATGGCGCTGCGCTGGCCCCGCATGATCGGGCTCGTCGCGAGCTGGGGACTGGCCGCCTGGTAGGGTCCCGGGGCGATCCCGGAACTTGTCCCCGACCCCGGTCCGCGGCCCCCGCGGGGCGCGAATCGGCCCGCCGAACCCGGGTTGAAGCCGATTCGGGGCGCAAAACGGCGGGGTGATTCGCGGCCTCCGGCGCCTCCGAAATTGCCCCGGCTGTAACCGCCACGGCCTCCGTCCGGCGCAAAGGTGCGCTGCAGCCGCTCGGCGAGATCCTGGCGATAGTAGCGCCGCACGACCTCGTCGCGGATGCCGTTACTGAGTTCTTTGATGCGTGCCTCCAGCGCCGCGCGGCGTTCGGGCGTGGCAAAGCTGCCGCCCTCGATCTCGCGCGACCAGATCATGTCGGCGAGCGGGCGTGCGGCTGCGATCACTTCCTCGATCGCACCGCGGCCGCCAGAGCGCGCGAGATCGTCGGGGTCCTGGCCATCCGGCAGCAATGCAAAACGCAGGCTCTTGCCCGGAAGCAGATTAGGCAGCGCCAGATCGGCGGCGCGATAGGCGGCCTTCTGTCCGGCGCGGTCGCCGTCGAAACAGAGGATCGGCTCGTCGGCCATCTTCCACAGCAATGCCAACTGGTTTTCGGTCAAGGCCGTGCCGAGCGGCGCGACGGCGCCGCCGAAGCCCGACGTGACCATCGCGATGACGTCGACATAGCCCTCGACCACGATCAGCGGCGAGCCGTTATGCGTCGCCTGGCGTGCGGTGGCGAGGTTGTAGAGATTGTCGCCCTTGTGAAACAGCGGCGTCTCCGGCGAGTTCAGATATTTTGCCGGAACGTCCTTTTCCAGCGCGCGGCCGCCGAATGCGATCACGCGCCCCCTCGCGTCGGTAATCGGAAACATCACGCGATCGCGAAAGCGATCATAGGGCACCGGAATGTCGTCGCCCGCCACCAGCAGCCCGGCTTCGACCATGTCTTCGGTGGAAATGCCGTGCGAGCCGAGATGCTCCTTCAGCGCAAAGCGTTCGCCCGGCGCGTAGCCGAGACGGAACTGCAACTGCGTCGCCGGGGAAATCGCGCGGTCGCCGAGATAGCCGCGCGCCTTGGCGCCATGGCGCGACGCCAACGTGTCGGCGAAGAATTTTGCGGCGAGATCCATCACGTCGTAGAGCGTCTTGCGGCGTTGCTCGTGCCGCGCGGCATCCGGCGTCGCCGCCGGCAGCGCCATGCCGGCCATGGAAGCGAGGCGCTCGACGGCTTCCGGAAACGAAACGCCTTCCGTCTTCATCACGAAATCGAAGATGTTGCCGTTCAGGCCCGACGAGAAGTCGAACCACGCCTGCTTCTCATCATTGACGAAGAAGGACGGCGTCTTCTCCTGCTGGAACGGCGACAGCCCCTTGTACTCGCGCCCCGCCTTTTTCAGATTCACGCGCCGGCCGACGACTTCCGAAGCCGGAAGCCGGGCGCGGAGTTCCTCGAGGAATTGGGGCGTGAAGCGCATGGGTGAGTGTGTACCGAGTCGGAGGTCTGTGCCAACCGAGCATGGATACAGGGACGGGTCCGCAAAATGCGAAGTTTGTCCGGCTTCTCCCGGCTATTCACAGCGGCTAGCAGTTTCTCCAGACTGCAGCTTAAGGTTACGCTGGGTTGACAATCGAAATACATATGTATATACATCCGGGAAATTGGAATGGCGGGCGATTTCGAGATCCTCGCAGCGACGGGCTTCGAGTGGGATGAGGTCAAGAGCAATGCTAATCTGATCAAACACGGCATTTCGTTCGATGACGCCAGCGAGATTTTTTACGGGCCGGTCGTCGTCAAGACGTCAACTCGCAACAACGAGGAGAGGTGGATCGCGATAGGAAAATCTCATGATCAGATCGTGACAGTGATCTTCACTCGACGAAACGATTCCATCAGGATCATTTCCGCGCGCCGTCCGAGGCCAGATGAAAAAAGAGCGTATCGTAACGCGACGATGGGGTGATCGTCGCAAGGGAAAGACTGACTGGGCGCGCTTTGGCGCGATTTCGGATGCGGAGGTGGAAGCCTCGATCGCAAGCGATCCCGACTGGGCTGAATTCAAGGACATCGACTGGTCGGACGCCGTTGTGTTGATGCCGGCGAAGAAAAAGGCCATCTCCATCCGTGTCGATGAAGACGTGCTCGATTTCTTCAAGAAGGGCGGCGACGGCTACCAGCGGCGGATCAACGCCGTGCTGCGGTCGTATATGCAGCAAAAGGCCAAACCAAAAAAGCGGGCGTAAGCCACAATTGTCATTCCGGAACGCTAAGCGAACCGGAATGACGGTGAGTGCTTGATCCGAATCCGGTTCCGCGCTTCCATGCGGCCATGTTTACGGTTTTTCGTGGCGGACAGAGCGGGGCGTGGCGGGTGACGCGGGTGGCGGCGGCGAAGGGCGCGGGGATGGCGCGGACGCCTGCGCTGTCGATCGTGCATTCGTCCTCGATCGCGCTGCCGATCCTGCCCGCGCTCACCTCATGGCGGG
>DAIMKE010000563.1:0-4836 GCA_036721875.1 Bradyrhizobium sp.
GCGTATGGTCAAGCTCGACGGCACCCCCGAGCCGCGCAAGACCGATGTCCGGCTCTACGTCTATGACGGCGAGCTTCTTCTGACGGCGGCGCGACTCTACCAGGGCCAGGCAACGAATTTCCGAACGGCGGGCGGTGGGTTCGCGCCGGTGTTTACGATTTAAGCCAGGAAAGACGGGCCGCATGAGCTTGGGATCCATCACCGAACGAACGCCGGGCACCGGGCCTTCGACCGTCAAGTGGGTCGCCGGGACCATGATAGCCCTGTTGCTCTGGGGTCTCGTCTACAGTCAGCTCGTTCCGTTTTCGGAATGGGCCGTGTCGTTGGCGTCCATCGATCCCAATAGCCACCTTGGCGAGGCGCTCAGTTTCTTCGTCTACGATACCCCGAAAGTCCTGATGCTGCTGACGCTCGTGGTGTTCGGCATGGGAGTGGTGCGCAGTTTCTTCTCGCCGGAGAAGACGCGCGCGCTTCTTGCCGGAAAGCGGGAAGGCGCGGGTAACGTGCTGGCGGCGGGTCTTGGGATACTCACCCCATTCTGCTCGTGCTCTGCCGTGCCGATGTTCGTTGGCTTCGTCAGCGCCGGTGTTCCTCTTGGTGTCACCTTCTCGTTCCTGATCTCGGCCCCCATGGTGAACGAGGTAGCACTCGGGCTTCTGTTCGGGCTCGTTGGCTGGAAAGTAGCGCTCGTTTACCTCGGCTTCGGTCTCACCGTCGCGATCGCTGCGGGCTGGGTGATCGGCCGGCTGCACCTCGAAAACTGGCTGGAGGAATGGGTTCGCAATATTCGCGCGGGCGCAGCCGAACTGCCCCCGGAAAATGTCTCCGCTGTTGATCGTATCAAGGCCGGCATAGAAGCCGTGCGCGAGATCGTCGGCAGGGTTTGGCCCTGGATCATCGCGGGTATCGCCATCGGGGCGTTTATTCATGGTTATGTACCGACGGAACTGCTGGCCTCGGTCATGGGACAGGGCGCCTGGTGGTCCGTGCCGGCCGCAGTCCTGATCGGCATACCCATGTACTCGAACGCCGCCGGCATCATTCCGGTGGTTCAAGCCCTGCTTGCCAAGGGGGCGGCGCTCGGGACCGTGCTCGCCTTCATGATGGCGGTGATAGCGTTGTCGCTTCCGGAGATGATCATCCTGCGCAAGGTGCTCAGCTTGAAGCTCATCGCGGTCTTCGTTGGCGTGGTCGGGACGGGCATCCTCGCGGTCGGCTACTTGTTCAATGCGCTGTTCAATTGACACCCAGAGGGGATATCCATGAAAGACGTCAAGGTGCTCGGCCCGGGCTGCAAACGTTGTATCGCTACTGCCGAGATGGTGCAGGCCGAAGCTGACAGGCTGGGCGTTCCCGTCACCATTGAGAAAGTGACCGACTACGCGGCGATTGCCGGATACGGCATCGCCTCGACACCGGGCGTCGTTGTCGACGGCAAGGTCGTGCATGCGGGCGGATTGCCCAAGCCGGAAGACCTCGCCAGATGGCTGGGCGCCTGAGTGGCTGCATACGAATGTCCGCAAGTACGGAACAATCTGCAATACGGTAGCAGAAGCCCCAGACCCGAAGGCGTCATCAAAGGCATGAGTCTTGGACGCATTTGAAGGGACCGCGACCGGCCGGCTGTGGATCGAAAGCGTGCCTAAAAAAGGGGCGACCTTTACCGCTTGTTTTCCCCAGGCAAACCCCCTTGCACCCGACCAAACCTAAGCGATTTCAATCGCTTGTCGGTGTCATCCAACTGTCATCCAACCTTCGTAAAAGCTCTATCGACCGCACCTAAACGGGCGGAGTGAGCGCGATCGGGCGCACCGGGCGCTTCGCTCACGAAGATGGAGACCAACCATGAATTTCATCAAGGCTATCGTCGCTGCCGGCCTCGTCGCCGCATCGACGTCGGCTTTCGCTGCCGACATCACCGGCGCGGGCGCCACGTTCCCGTTCCCGCTTTATTCCAAGTGGGCCGACGCTTACAAGAAAGAGACCGGCAACGGCCTGAACTACCAGTCGATCGGCTCCGGCGCCGGCATCAAGCAGATCGTTGCCAAGACTGTGACGTTTGGCGCTTCCGACATGCCGCTCAAGCCGGAGCAGCTTGACAAGGAAGGCATGATTCAGTGGCCGCAGGCAATGGGCGCGCTGGTGCCCGTGGTCAATCTCGAGGGCATCAAGCCGGGCGAACTGGTGTTTTCCGGCGAACTGCTCGGCGACATCTATCTGGGCAAGGTCAAGACCTGGAACGACCCGGCGATTGCCAAGCTCAACCCGAAGCTGAAGCTGCCTGCGGACGCCATCACGGTCGTGCGCCGTTCTGACGGGTCCGGCACCACGTTCCTCTGGACCGATTACCTCTCGAAAGCCAATGCCGAGTGGAAGGCCAAGGCGGGTTCTGGCACCGCGGTCGAGTGGCCGACGGGCGTCGGCGCCAAGGGCAATGAAGGCGTCGCAGGCAATGTCAGTCAGACCAAGAACTCGATCGGCTATGTCGAGTACGCCTACGCCAAACAGAACAAGCTGACTTACGGCGCCTTGATCAACAAGGCGGGCAAAACCGTACAGCCGACCATCGGAGCCTTCCAGGCTGCGGCTGCCAATGCAGACTGGGCCGGCGCCAAGAATTACTTTGTCATCCTGACCGACCAGCCCGGCGATGCGTCGTGGCCGATCACGGGCGCGACCTTCATCCTGATGCACAAGGATCCGACCGACAAGGCGGCGTCCAAGGAAGCGATCAAGTTCTTCAAGTGGGCTTTCGAGAAGGGCGACAAGATGGCTGAGGAACTCGACTATATTCCGATGCCGGAGCCCGTGGTCAAGCTGATCGAGAAGACCTGGTCGGCCGACATCAAG
Source organism: Bradyrhizobium sp. (assembly GCA_036721875.1). Lineage (GTDB taxonomy): Bacteria > Pseudomonadota > Alphaproteobacteria > Rhizobiales > Xanthobacteraceae > Bradyrhizobium. Next base: position 2,851 of record DAIMKE010000563.1, read on the forward strand.
AGCTGAGACTGAAGTGAGTTCTCGCGCCCCGTCATTCCGGGGCGCGAGCAAGGCCGGCGAACTACGGTGCGCAATGGCGCACCTGAGAATCTCGAGATCCCTCAGGGGTGCAATAGCACCCCTGAGGTCCGGTCCCTCCGGACCATCCCGGAATGACGCGGGGCAAATCGTCAGCAAGATCGCTCAGGCAAAAGCGACATTTTCCTGGTGTTGAAGTAAATATAGGGGATTGAGCGTGGCAGAAATGGCGGTTCAGAGCGACGTGATGGAAGCTGCCGGACCCTATGATCGTGCGCGGGCCCTCAGCGCCTTCAAGTTTGGCGATGTCACCTTCTATTGGATCACCCGGGCCTGCGCGATCTCGGTGCTTCTCATACTCGGCGGCATCATCATTTCGCTGATTGTGGGCGCCTGGCCCGCTATCCGGGAATATGGCGCGGCGTTCCTGTGGACGCAGCGCTGGGCGCCGTCGGCCGATCCGCCGGTGCTGGGCGCCCTCGGACCGATCTACGGCACGCTGGTCACCTCGGTCATTGCGATGCTGATCGCCATTCCGGTCGGTCTCGGCATCGCGATATTCCTCACCGAGATCTGCCCGCTGTGGCTGCGCCGTCCGATTGCCCTTGCCGTCGAACTGCTCGCCGGCATCCCCTCGATCATCTACGGCATGTGGGGCTTCTTCGTGCTGGGCCCGTTCCTGGCCAACACGTTCCAGCCGTTCATGATCAGCGTCTTCGACGGCGTTCCCGTGCTGGGTACGATCTTCGCAGGGCCGCCGTCCTATCTCAGCCTGTTCAACGCATCGCTGATCCTCGCCATCATGGTGCTGCCTTTCATCACCGCGATCTCGGTCGACGTCTTCAAGACGGTGCCGCCGGTTCTGAAGGAAGCCGCCTACGGGGTCGGCTGCACCACGTGGGAAGTCGTCCGCAATGTCGTCATCCCCTACACCCGCGTCGGCGTCATCGGCGGCATCATGCTGGCGCTCGGCCGTGCGCTGGGCGAGACCATGGCGGTCACCTTCATCATCGGCAATTCGTTCAAGATATCGTCCTCGATCTTCGCGCCGGGCACCACGATCTCGGCGGCGATCGCTTCCGAATTCGCGGAGAGCGACGGCCTTCACCAGTCCGGCCTGATCCTGCTCGGCCTGCTGCTGTTCGTGCTGACGTTCTTCGTCCTCGCTGCCGCGCGCCTGATGCTGATGCGGCTGGAAAAGAAGGCGGGCAACTGACATGAACCCGATCTACGTATCCCGCCGCCGCAACAATATCATCGTCAAGTTCCTGTGCCTGGGAGCGGCGCTGTTCGGCGTCACCTGGCTCGCGCTGATCCTGTTCACGCTGTTCTACAACGGTCTGTCCGGGCTCAACCTCGCCGTCTTCACCCAGGATACGCCGCCGCCGGGTTCGACCGACGGTGGACTGCGCAACGCCATCGTCGGCTCGATCATGATGACCGCGATCGGGGTCGGCGTCGGCGCGCCGCTGGGTCTGTTTGCCGGAACGTACCTTGCCGAATACGGCAAGCACGACAAGCTCACTTCAGTGATCCGCTTCATCAACGACATCCTGTTGAGCGCGCCCTCGATCATCATCGGCCTGTTCATCTACGGCGCTATCGTGGTGCCGATGGGCGGCTTCTCGGCCTTCGCCGGCGCTCTGGCGCTCGCCGTGATCGTGATCCCCGTGGTGGTCCGCACCACCGAGGACATGCTGGGGCTGGTGCCCAATCCCCTGCGCGAGGCTGCCTCCGCGCTCGGCATGCCGCGCTCGCTCGTCATCAAGCGGATTGCCTATCGCGCGGCGCGTGCCGGCCTCATCACCGGCGTGCTGCTCGCGACCGCCCGCGTCGCCGGCGAGACCGCGCCGTTGCTGTTCACCGCGCTCTCCAACCAGTTCTTCAGCCTGGACATGACCAGGACGATGGCGAACCTGCCGGTCACCATCAACAACTTCGTGCAGAGCCCCTACGCCTACTGGAAGC
>DAIMKE010000564.1:0-4833 GCA_036721875.1 Bradyrhizobium sp.
CCGTCGGCGGCGCGCTTCCACTGCGTGACGTTGTCGGCGATCATGCGCGTCGACTTCATCGCGGCCTGGCTGAGCTGCGCGTAGCCGGAGATTTCGCGCTGAACGCGCTGGCCTTCGGCATGCAGCAGATCGCGCAGGCTCTCGAGTTCGGAAATCAGCTTCTCGATTTCCGCCAGCGAGGTTCCGGCGACGCGCTGAATCAGCGAGTTGACGTTGTTGACGGTGGCTTCCGCGCTCGGGTCGAGCGGCGCGGTGGCTTCCGCGGCGATCGGGGGCCGGCGCAGATAGGCAATGTCGTTGCGAACGAAATCACGGATACCAGCTTCGACTTCGGTGACGGCAGCCAGGTTGGTGTCGCCTTCCTCGGTGGTTTCGACTTCTTCGGAACGATTGGTCGCGTTCATCGGCTATTCCTTTGTTTCGCTTTTCAAGCGAGCGCGGACGTCCCCCGCACGACGAAGTGATGCAGTGGCATCTGCGCTTCTGATTTTGACCGCATCTGGGCCAATCTGCGGCAATGATGGATCATTCTCGGGGGCGGAGGCCTCTGGGCGGCGATTGTGGCCTACCAGCTACGCTTGAACCCCGCGCTGACGCTCTTGTTGGCCGCGCCGGAGGGCGTTTCGCTGATCGAGCCGGAGATGGTGACGCCATCGAGCAGTTTCTGTTCGGCACCGACCTTGCGCAGCCATTTATCGTCCGAGGTCGACACGGTCTGCCCGGCGATGAAGCTGGTGCCGGTATCGGCGATGCTGAGCTTTGCCGACTGGTCGGCTTCGTAGCTGCGCGTCGGATGGCCGATGATGCCGGGTACCGGCACGATCCCCTGCTGGATCAGGTTGTAGCCGTTCTGCAGGGTCAGCGAGTATTGCTCGTCGAGCGGCAGCGACTTGCTCAAGGTGGTGCCGAGCCTGGTTTGCTCCTGTCCGGGATCGACGCGGGCTTCGACCGAGGTCCTGTCCCAGATCGAGCCGATGCCGGGGGCGGATATCGCCGCCCAGGCGGTGCCTGACGATTGCGGCAGGCTGCCGCCATTGGCGAGTTTTTCGGAAAGCTGTTCGGAAGTGGTCAGCGTGCCTTGCCGGGCGACCGTCATGTCGGCGCCGATACGCGTGTCCCAGAACGGCGTGATGGATTGCGTGACCGACACGGCGGAAGTGCCGTTTGGCCGGTCGCTGGACGACCAGGAGGTTTTCGGGCCGTCTGCGCTGTTCGCGGCGGCGCTCTTCTTCGGCTCCGGACCCCCGAGCGGCCACAGGTCGGTGTCGAGCAGGCTCCAGTCGAGCTTGCTGACGTCGATGTCCTTCATGATGTTGTCGACATCGCTGGCGTCGGGCGCGACCTCAGCCGCTTCCTCCGTCACAGCGATATCCGGATCTTCGTCAACAGACGGTGTTTGCGCCGTCGCCGCCAATATCGTGGCCAAACTTGCGCCCGCCACCAGCATCGGCAGCCGCGCCCAGCCCATTCGTCGTGTGGAAGTCATTGCCCCCCCGCATTCCCAGTCTCGCCAAGGATGCGTTTATTCTGGTGCAAAATTATGACGGGTGCGCGCGGAGGGAGATCACACAACCGTCATGGCCGGGCGTAGTCGGTTTTGCTCAGACTACGTGCGCGTGTCGCGCTCCCGGCCACCCACGCCTTCCTGGGGCTGGCAAAGAAAGACGTGGATGCCCGGTCAGCTCGCGAAAGACGCGCGCTCGGCCGGACATGACGAACGGTGAGATCGAGCAGGGGGCGCTACACCGCCATGCGGGGCAGGTGGATCGGATAGCCCACGGTCTGCTCGACGAGGTCGAAGGTATCGACGAGGACGCGGAAGTTGGTGAGGCGGCCGGCCTTGAACTGCGCGAAATGCGCGATCCGCAGGCTGATCGGCTTGTTCGAATCCAGCGCCGTCATCGAGTAGCGCATCATCGAGGATGCCGAATCGACCCCCAGCATGATCGATTCGCGGTCGAAGCGGTGAACGCGGAAATTGTCCGCGATCTGCCTGATGACGTCGATCACGGCCGCTCTGCCGCGGCGCGAGCCGAAGAACGGAAACATGTCGACCGGGCCGTAGATCGCCCAGTCGACGTCCTCGTCGAGCAGGGTTTCGAGATCGGCGGGCTGGCGTTCATTGATCGCGCGATGCAACGCGCGCGAAAAACGCCAGAGACTGTGCTCTGTCATTTCAATCTTGTCCTTGAAGCTGGCTTGCAAACAGCAACGGCCCTGTGGCGTCAGCGTCGACGCTGCGGCAGGTTGCTGGGGTTCAATATTTAAAGCTTGAAATAGGCGATCCAGGCAAAAACACAATTGCCGTTTTTGCATTGCACAAATGCGGCTATTTCGGGCATTTGCCGATCACTTAACGGTCATGACCGTGCACCGGCACCCGTTCGACGGCGAGTTCCGCGTCGCGAATGGCGAGCTTGCCGAACAGCAAGGCACCGCCGACGGCGCCGATCGCAGAGCCCAGCGGCATGAAGCTGAAGAACACCAGGGTGGCGCTATAGCCTTCAAAACTCGTGGTTTTGAAGATTCCCACCCAGGCCAGTCCGGCGCCTATTCCCAGTACCGCGCCTCCCAGCGCCCCCAACGCCAGACCAAGCAAAGCCAGCAGCACGATCTTCATGTGTTGTGATCATCCGGAGAGAGCCTTGTGGTGTGTCATCGCTGAAGCCGTCAGGTTCAACGATGCCGGGAAAAATCGGCAGGATGTCATTCCGGGGTGATGCGAAGCGTCGAACGACGGTGCGCAATTGAGCACCTGAGAATCGCGGGATTCCCCGGGGTGCAATGGCACCCCTGAGGCTCGCGTCTTCGACGCGCCCCGGAAAGACCAACCCGTCAGATCAGATTCCGGTCGACCGTCGTCCGGTCAGAATCGCCGCAACGTCACGTTCGAGCAATTGCTCGACCAGATCGAAGGTATCGATGATTTCCCTGATCTGGCTGATCTTGCCGTCGCGCAGCGTGTAGAAGGCGGCGACGTCGAACTGCACCATGCGCTGGTTGATGTTCTTGCGGAAGAATACCCGGATGTTGGCGGCCACCTTGTCGCCTTCGATGACAAGGATCGGCACATCGCAGCGCATCTCGGAATAGCGGGCGGCGACGGCCTTCCACATCTCGCGCATTTCTGCCTTGCCGCGGCGATGACCCATATGCGGGAGGATGTCGACCGGGGCGTTGGCGAGGAATTCGACGTCGTCGGTGAGGTGCTCCAGCGAGCCCTCGACGTCGCCGGAATACAGCGCCTTGAAGAACTCCAGCATGCGCTGACGGTGAGATGCCTCGGTCATTCGTCGCTCCCGCCCTCGTTCGCCCCGACTCGCGCGGCCAATCCATTGTGGCGGCAACGGCGGCGGGATCAATCAGCAAAAGGACACAGACTATCCGATGTCCCTGGTTTCAAAAGGGTTCACGGCCATGCGGGTACCCGCGCGCGGGGCTCCGGTGCACAGCGCGGTTACCGAAGCCTTTCGGTCCGCGCACCTCGATGTTCGCAGTTGCGGCGGGTGCGATGCCGGTCCGGCCCATGCAGTCTCCGCGGGCGGCAGGCGCCCGACTCATCGGTGCCATTGTGGGCTGACCAGCGCCGGGATCAATTAGCAAAACTACGGGGATGACCGGCGTTGCACGGCCGGCACTCGTGCGTGCGCGAATGGGTCGCAGGCGTGGCGACCGCGCGGGCGGTCGGGAACGATTGCGCCACGCCCCGCGTTGATTTCCCCGTGAACAACGGAGACCATGATGACCAAAACCGTCCCGCCCGTCCCCGAGGAGAACCGAAGCCACAGGGGCCCCGGCAGCGCCCCCAGCGTGCCGCTCGACACCACCAAGGGCCATCGCGACGACGAGAAGAACAACATTCGCGAGCAGGCCGAGCACGGCAACATGACGCAGAACACCAGCAAACGCAGGTCGGGGTGAGCGGCTTTTCAGTTTCGAATGTCAAACAGCTGGCTCTCGGTGTCATCGTCCGCTCTCGGTGTCATCATCCGCGAAGGCGGATGATCCAATATTCCAGAGACGCTTGCGCTTGAGCCGAGAGGCCGCGGCGTACTGGATGCCCCGCCTTCGCGGGGCATGACAGTTGGTGGACACGGCTTCGCGTTCTCGCGGCACGATGCGCCCGAGCTTTGCAGGAAGTTTGCCCCTCCAAAGGAAGAGGGAGCAGGGAAAGCCGGGTGCCCTCAGCACCCGCGATCGTGCGCACAAAATGCACACGGGTGACCGCAAGGTGCGCCGGAACACCCGGCCTTCCCTGCGCGATGGTTTTACGGCTTATAGCGCGCTCTCCCTGGAGACGAATTCCTCTTGCCTCCATCGCTGACGAATTGACGGTCCGCCGATGCCCGGTTGGGCCCGGCAAATCTCCGCCAGCTTGACACCAGCCACGGGTGCCAGGACCACACGCCTTTGCCGTCCGCAGCTTCCTCAACCAGAACGCTTCGACCGGCTCATGTGCTGCCGGAAGAAATCCTGGCCGAGGCGTTTAAGCGCCGGTCGTCTGCGCGCCGTTGCTCGCTCACGGAAACCGCCCTGCGAACATCCCGCGCGCCCGACGCTGCTGCGTCCACCGCATCCCGCTCCCAACGTCCGTGACGATCGCGATACGCCCCTCCAGCGGGTACGGGATGGCCGGGATTCTAGTTTTGATTTGCCCGACAAGTTAAGCGGAATGTTTTTGCGCGAGAAGCTGGACAGGAATTTCGTGATTTGCCTGTCGGGTTGGTTTGTCGCAGCGAAGCGCGAGAATTGTCGTTGCGCTCGACGCAAATCAGTTCGTACACGATTGATTGCATCCTGTTTCGTCATGGCCGGGCTTGTCCCGGCCATCCA
>DAIMKE010000565.1:0-4831 GCA_036721875.1 Bradyrhizobium sp.
GTGTTCCTGATCGAGGGTCATACCGACGCGGTCGGCAACGACGTCGACAATCTGTCGCTGTCGGATCGTCGCGCCGAATCCGCAGCCACGCTGCTGACGCAGCAGTTCAACGTGCCGGCGGAAAACCTGACCTCGCAGGGCTATGGCGAACAGTACCTGAAGGAGCAGATCGACGGGCCGAGCCCGATCAACCGGCGCGTCACCATCCGCAACATCACGCCGCTGCTCAATGGCGGACAGGCCTCGCTGCCGCCGCCTCCGCCCGGCACCGCGCCGCCGCGCTGATGCCGGACGTCACCAGATGAAAATGGCCGGGAGCGATCCCGGCCATTTTGATTCATCTTGTTTGACGCGTTTTCTTCACGCGAACCGGTATCCACTTCGCTCGAAAACGCTATGGATCACGCACTGAGCGCCTGTGCCGGGACACAAGCCTCGCAGATCGCCTTGGCGTGCCGGTGATCGGTGCCGCAGCAGCCGCCGAGGATCCGCATCCTGGGAAATGCGCCCCTGAGATTGAGATAACGCCGCCCGAGATCGACCGGATCGCCTGCATCGAGCGTTTCGGATTCGTCGAGTTCGGCGTGACTCTTGGTCGAGGCGTTGGCGCGGATACCATGGACACGCCCGATCCAAGCCTCGCCCGCCTGCAACGCGTGGTCGAAATGCGTTGGATGCGCGCAGTTGATCAGAAAATATTCCGGGGCCCGATCGGTCTCGCGGTCGACGGTCTCGATCGCCTCCCGCAGCGTTTCGCCTCGCACCAGGCGGCCATCGGTCTCCACGGTGAACGAGATGGCCGAGGGAATCCCCTGCACCTTGGCGGCGCGGGCGACGCCGATCGCCTCATTGATGCTGTTGAGCGTGTAGGCCGTGACCATGTCGGCGCCGCCTTCGACGAACGCCGCGATTTGCTGGCCGTGATAGGCCTCGGCTTCATCGGCATCCATATTGCCTGCCTTGTAGCCGTCGCCGCGCGGGCCGATGGCGCCGCTGATGACGCAGGGCGCGCCGCCCGGCCTTTCCCAGCCGGAACGCAGTTCCTCGAGGAACGCGATCGAACGGACATTGATCGCCTTGAGTGCTGCCGCATCGTAACCGAGCTTCGCCGCCCAATCCGGATTGGCGCGCCATGTCGGGCTGTCGAGCACGAAGCCCGTGCCGTGGTCGCGCGCGACCGCGAGGTAGCTGGCGTAATACTGCTTCAATTTCTGCCGGCCCTCGGGATTATCGAGCAGCACGAACGCAGCGAAGTGCGGCAGTTCAATTCCCTCGTGAAATATCAACGTCGTTTCCATGCCGCCATCGGTAAGAAAGATGCCGCCCTGGCGTTGCGGCAGATCGTGTCGGTACTTGGCCATATCGAGAACTCCGGAAATCTGGATACCGTCGGTAGGTCTCTCCCACCGCGGCAAGGTCCGGCGATGTTGGTGCCTCAAAGTGTCGCGGCTTCCTAGGCGGCCCGTGGTACGGATGAACCTCGGGGCGTAAAATGATACGAATTCAAGTGGTTGTATGAGAGGCGCTAGACACCCACGGCGCCCGCGGCGGAGAAAACCGTACCATGAGTACAGTTCTGGAGCCCCGGATGGGCAAGGGCGAAGCGACGCGCGAGCGAATTCTCGAGATCGCGGAAGCAGCCGTGCTCGCCAAGGGATTCGGCGCAACCTCGATCGAGGAAGTGATCGCGGAGGCCGGCCTCACCAAAAGTGGATTCTTCTATCACTTCAAGGACAAGAACGCGCTGGCGCGCGAGATGCTCCGGCGCTATGTCGCGACCAATGACCGGCTGTTCGACGAGATTTTCGCGCGCGGCGGCGAACTGTCCGACGATCCGCTGCAGGCGTTCCTGATCTCGCTGAAACTGCTTGCGGAGACCATGGCCGACCTGCCGAGCGGCCATCCCGGCTGCCTGATTGCGAGCATCTGCTATCAGGAACGGCTGTTCGATCGCGAAGTGCGCGAACTCACCGCGCAGTCCGTCCGCGACTGGAACGCGCGCTTCCGCGGGATTCTCGACGGTATCGGAGCGGTCTACCCGCCGCGGGAGCCGGTCGATCTCGACGACGTCGCCGACATGTTGTCCTGCATCGTCGACGGCGCCATCATCATGTCGAAGACGCTGAACGATCCGAGCCGCCTCGAGCGGCAGATTCTGATTTTCCGGAGCTGCATCAAGCTGATGTTCGCAGCCCCGCCGAATTCCTGACGCGCGAGCCTACTGGCCTCCGGCGGCGAGGCCGAGCGCGTCCGCCATGATGCGGAACACGTCGGTGTTATCCAGCGAACCGCGGATGCGATCGCTGCCCGGCCCGGAGCCGGTCAGGATGACGTCCTCTCCCGAATGCACGCTTGCACGCATCATCGCAGGCAGATTGCCGAAGCGCAGGACCGCGCCCGGAACATCCTTGTATTTCTCGTTGGCCTTGAACGTGCCCGACTGATCGCCCTTTTCCGTCGGCTCGTTCGGATTGTCGAGTTTCGGGCGGAAGGTCTCGTAGTGATCCGGCAGGCTCGCCGAAAAGATCGCAAGCCGGCGGCTGACATCCACGCGCGACGGATAGCCATCCGCACCGGGCGCCGGATAGTTGGGAAACCCCGCCTTGTCATAGACGCCGACGCGTTCGCGCAGCGGCACGTTGGGCGTCGTGCCCATGTCGTCGTTGATGGTGCCGACCAGGCTGTTGGGATGATTGTGGTCCGCGACGACAAGGATCAGCGTATCGTCGCCGCGCGCCTGCGCCCACTTGCGCGCAAGGCCTACCGCGTTGTCGAGCATGATGGTGTCGTAGACCGCGCGCTCCATGTCGAGCAGATGGGCGTACTTGTCGATCATCCCGGACTCCACCATCAGGAAGAAGCCGGAATCGTTCTTCGACAGAATGTCGAGTGCGGCCTGCACCTGTTCGGTCAGATCAGGCTGATCGGGAAACTTCCTGACGCCGCCGCCCTTGAGGAATTTTCGGTCCAGCGCGCCGTCCATGTTTCCCGGCGCGAACAGGCCGAGCAATTGGCGCGTGTCGGATTTGGCGTTCGCCGCATCGAGTTCGGCCCTTGTCGTTGCAACGGCATATCCAGCGTCGCGGAACCTGCCGACGTAATCGACCTCGTCCTTGCGCTTCGACCCGGCAGCGCCCTGCGGCAGGAAATTCGCAGCGCCGCCCCCCATCAGAACATCCGGCCTTGCTGCGAAGAACTGTGCGACGATCTCGTCATAGGCCGCGCGGCGGCGCGTATGCGCCACCATCGCCGCCGGCGTGGCATCCTCGACTTCGGTGTTGGTGACGATGCCGATGGCCATGCCGTTGCGCCGCCTCGCCAGGCTGGCAATGGTCTCGACCTTCGGGTCGTCGAACGGGTTTGCCGTGCGGTCCGCATAGACGCCCATGGCGTTGACCGCGGTCTTGTGGCCGGTGGCATAGGCGCTCGCAGCGTTCGCCGAATCCGTGATGATCGAATCCGAGCCTGCTGTCGCCACCAGCGCCATATGCGGCATGTCGTCGATCGCAAGCTTGCCGAGGCTCTTGCCCTCCGCAATGCCTTTGGACAGCAGGCGCGCGGCCACGCGGTGCGCGGGCGACAGCCCGTCGCCGATGAACAGGATGACGTTCTTCGCCTTGCGCGGCCCGGTATCGTAGACCGCCCACGCGACCGTGCGGCTCCGCATGCCGTCATTGACCTCCACGGTGACGGCGCCCGGCCGGGTCAGCGTGACATCGCGAAGAATGAGCGCCGACTGGTCCCTGTTGTCTTCGCGCTCGACGAATGTTGCGGGCTGGCCGAACGCTGTGGCGTGGTCCTCACCGTTCACGGTCACTTTCAGCTTCGAAGGATCGACGCGATCCGGAAACTCGACTTTGAAATCGAAGCGCGAGCCGGCGAGAATTGCCGCGCGGTCGATCGGGTAGATGGTCTGGGCGACGGCCTGGTATCCCGTCAGCAGGACAATGAGGGCCGCGGCGGTAAGGGGTTTCATCATCGAGCGTGCACCGGATCGAGGTCGGAGTAAGGCGTGCCCCCGCAGTCATCCGCCGCGGCAAGGCACAAGTCCACTCCATATACTATCGCACGGGAATGACGCCCCCGTTACATCGAAGCCGGGGACGCCCGAGGCGCTCGCGCGCTCAGTCCTTCTCGCTATCGAGCTTGGGGATGTATGCGCCCTCCCCGGCCGACAGCAGGCCCGTCTTGGTGTAGAGATTGAGCTTGGCGCGGGTATCGGCGATGTCGAGGTTGCGCATGGTCAGCTGGCCGATACGGTCCGCCGGCGTGAAGGCTGCATCCTCCACCTTCTCCATGCTCAGCCGCTCCGGCTGGTAGGTCAGGTTCGGGCTCTCGGTGTTCAGGATCGAGTAGTCGTTGCCACGGCGCAGCTCCAGCGCCACCTCGCCGGTGACGGCACGAGCCACCCAGCGCTGAGCGGTTTCGCGCAGCATGAGCGCCTGCGAATCGAACCACCGCCCCTGGTAGAGCAGCCGGCCAAGGCGCATGCCGCTGATGCGGTACTGCTCGATCGTGTCTTCGTTGTGGATGCCGGTGACGAGCCGCTCGTAGGCGATGTGCAGCAGCGCCATGCCGGGAGCTTCGTAGATGCCGCGGCTCTTGGCCTCGATGATCCGGTTCTCGATCTGGTCGCTCATGCCAAGGCCATGCCGGCCGCCGATGGCGTTGGCCTCGAGGAACAGCGCGACGGGGTCGGTGAACGTCTGGCCGTTCAGCGCAACCGGCTGGCCCTCCTCGAAACGTACCACGACCTGTTCGGCCTTGACGACACAATCGTCGCGCCAGAACGGCACGCCCATGATCGGGTTGACGATCTTGATGCCGCTGT
>DAIMKE010000566.1:0-4828 GCA_036721875.1 Bradyrhizobium sp.
CCACAGCGGAGGAAGCTGCTGGTCGTTCTCACCGACGGCAAGCCGAACGACGTCGACCATTACGAGGGCCGCTTCGCCGTCGAGGACACCCGCAAGGCCGTGCAGGAGGCGCGCCGCCTTGGCGCGGCGGTATTCGGCATCACCATCGACGCGACCGCCCAGTCCTATTTCCCGACCCTGTTCGGGCGTGGCGGTTACGCCATCGTCGGCAACATCCAGCGACTGCCGGCGGCCTTGCCGGCGATCTATCGACAACTGGTGCGCTAGCCTCGGCCGCGCACCAGTCGAGGTATTGAGTGCTCCTACTTGTCGTCCGCGGAACAGCAGGAGCAGCAGCCATTGTTGCCCGGTCTGGAGACCGACGAAGATTCCTCTTCAGCCATTTCCTTCAACAGGCCCGCCGCGATGGTCTCGAACAGTTTTCGTTCGACGGCCTTGGCCCGGGCCCGACCTCGCAATCTATCGACTACCCTCATCTCGTTCTCCCGATCTCGTTTTCCCAGGCGATGGTCGAACCTGCCTATCCATTCGGGCGGTCCCGATCTTTGTTCGGGCTCAAACGAAATGCGAGAGAGGGAATCCGCGCCGAAGCGCGGCCGGACTACACGGCGCGGCTGTATGTTCGGCCCGGCGCTTCGAGATAGGCGTCGAAGGCGGACGCGACCGTCCGTACCAGGTGCCGGGCGTCTGCCGCGACGCGGACTTCGTGACCGCTTCGCTCGACGAGCCCGTCGGCCCGGAGGGCCGCGAGGCGCGGAAGCGCACGGAATACGCTGGCCGGATCGACATTGTGGCGGCGGGCGACTGCGGCGACATCGACGGCGAAATCGCACATCACGCGCTCGATCAGATCCGCGCGCAGGCGATCATCGGGCGTCAGGACGTAGCCTTTGACGGTCGGTAGCGCGCCGGCGCCGACCCGCGCCGCATAGTCTCCGAGGCCGACCGCGTTCTGGACGTAGCCCTGCGGCAGGCGGCCGATGGCGGAAGCGCCGAAGCCGAGCAGCGCGTCCGTCGTGTCGGTGGTGTAGCCCTGAAAATTGCGCCGCAGGCGTCCGTCCAGATGTGCGCTGACCATCGGATCGGACGGCAGGGCATAATGGTCGAGACCGATCCGCCGATATCCCGCCGCCTGCAGCGCATCGGCGATCGCCTCGGCCTGCGCGTGCCGCGCCACGCCGTCGGGAAGTGTGGCCTCATCGATCATGCGCTGGTGCTTCTTGAATCCCGGAACATGCGCGTAGCCGAACACCGCGAAGCGGTCGGGCCTCATGTCGAGGCATGCCGCGACGGTGTCGCGGCAGGAGGCGATGGTCTGGTACGGCAGCCCGTAGATCAGGTCGAAGTTGATGCCACGTACGCCCGCGGCCCGCAGCCCGTCCACCGCGGCAGCCGTCTGCGCCACGGTCTGCACCCGGTTGATGGCGCGCTGCACGACCGGATCGAACGACTGCACGCCGAGGCTCGCCCGCGTCACGCCGAGGCGGCCGAGCGCTGCCGTCATCGCCGGCGCGAGCGTACGCGGATCGATCTCGACCGCGATCTCCGCGTCCGGCGCGATCGCGAAGCGCGCGGCGAGCAGATCGACGAGCCGGGCCAATTCGCCTGGAGTCATGATGGTCGGCGTGCCGCCGCCGAAATGGATGTGGCGCACCGGCAACCGCCGTTCGAGCCGTTCGGCGACCGCTTCGATCTCCCGCTGCATCACCGCCAGATAGTCGACGATCGGGGCCTCGTGCCTGGTGATCGTGGTGTGGCAACCACAGTACCAGCACATCGACCGGCAGAACGGGACATGCAGATAGAGCGATCCGGTTGCGCCGGTATCAAGCGATCCGAGCCAGGCGCCGTACTGCGAGGCCGACACGGCCGGCGAGAAATGCGGTGCCGTCGGGTAGCTCGTATAGCGCGGGAGCCGCTCGTCACGGTACCGGGCTTGAAGGTCGATGCTCATCGGGAACTCCGGTGTCTGGGCCGACGTGTAGACCATGGGCTTCCCGGGATCTTTGCGGGATGTCAAAGACCGGCATTGTTCCCTGCGCCGTTGTTCAGCCCTCCCACTCGGGCATGGAAACTGAGAGGTCCAGATCGAGCAGGCCGATGGCCCGCCGGGCGATGTGATCGATCGCCTGGGCCAGCGTGGCCGGCCTGGCGTAGAACGCGGGGACGGGCGGCGCCACGATCGCGCCGAATTCCGTCACCGCCGCCATCGCCCGCAGATGGCCGAGATGAAGCGGGCTCTCGCGTACCATCAGCACCAGCCGGCGGCGCTCCTTCAACTGGACATCGGCGGCACGCACCAGCAGATCGCCGGTGGCGCTTCCGGCGATCGCCGACAAAGTGCGGATTGAGCAGGGCGCGACGATCATGCCCGCGATTCGATATGAACCGCTGGCGATGCTGGCGCCGATGTCGGCGTGTCGATGATGGTGTGCCACCATCGCTGCGATGCGGGGCAGGGCGTCGTCGCCGACCTCGTGTGCCAGGGTCCGCCGGCCGGCCGGGGTGACGACCAGGTGCAATTCGCATTGCCCGGTCTCGGCCAGCAATTCGATCACGCGCACGCCAAGCGCTGCGCCGGATGCACCGCTGATGCCGACGACGATCCGTGGCCGTGCCGTCATCGCGCCGGCCCTGTCGAAAGTGCCTCCGCCAAACCGAGGCGCTGCCATAGCTGGTCCACGCGGCTGACGACTGCTGCGTCCATCTCCAGAACACGGCCCCATTCGCGCGATGTCTCGGCGCCGATTTTGTGCGTCGCGTCGATTCCGAGCTTGCCGCCGAGGCCGGGCCTGGGCGAAGCGAAATCGAGATAGTCGATCGGCGTGTCGGTCAGCGTGACAAGATCGCGGGATGGATCGGAGCGGGTCGAAATGGCCCAGGCGACGTCCGCCCAGTCGCGCACATTGATGTCGGCATCGACGACGATCAGGAACTTGGTATAGGTGAGCTGCGGCAGCAGCGACCATAGGGCGAGCATGATGCGGCGGGCCTGGCCCGGGTAACGCTTGTCGATCGACGCAATCGCGATCCGGTAGGAGCAGGCTTCGGGCGGCAGCCAGAGATCGACGATTTCCGGCAGCTGCTTTCTGACCAGAGGGACGAACAACTCGTTGAGCACTTCGCCGATGCGCGACGGCTCGTCCGGCGGCCGGCCGGTGAAGGTCGACAGGTAGACCGGATTGCGGCGCATCGTGATGGCGGTCACTCGCATCACCGGAAAATGCTCCACGGCGTTGTAATAGCCGGTGTGATCGCCAAACGGCCCTTCCGGCGCGGTCTCGTCCGGTGACACCACGCCCTCGATGATGATCTCGGCGTCCGCGGGCGCCACGAGCGGCACGGTGATGCATGGCGAAAGCCGCAGCCGTTCGCCGCGGATCAGGCCGGCGAAGCGGAATTCCGACAGCGTTTCGGGCAGCGGTAGCACGGCAGAGAGAATGGTTGCGGGATCGGCGCCGATCGCCACCGCGACCGGCATGTCCTTGCCTTGCGCTTTCCACTGGTGATGATGACGGGCCCCGCCGCGATGGGCGAGCCAGCGCATGATGGCGCGGTCGCGGCCGATCACCTGCATCCGGTAGACGCCGACATTGACCTCGTCGCAGGCCGCGTCGTCCGGCCGCCGCGTGATGACCAGCGGCCAGGTGAGGAGAGGCGCCGGTTCGCCCGGCCAGTTGACCTGCACCGGCAGGCGGGTGAGGTCGATCTGCTCGCCACGCCATATGATCTCCTGCGCCGGCGGTGCATGAACCTGCTTTGGCCGCATCGTCATCGCGGCACGGGCGAGCGGCATCTTCGACATCGCGTCGGCGAAATCGCGCGGTGGCCGCGGCTCGCGGAGTTCCGCCAGCATTTCCCCGAGCGCACGAAGGCTCGAGGGATCAACGCCGAACCCCCAACTGGTCCGCTCGGTGGTGCCGAACAAATTGACGAGCACCGGCATCGTGGCCGGACTTCCATCAGGCATGAGCGGCGCTTCGAACAGCAGGGCCGGGCCATTGGCACGCAGGGCGCGGCGGTGAATCTCGGTCATTACGTGCACGACCGACACCGGCTCCCGGATTCGAACAAGGCGCCCCTCGCGTTCCAGATGGGACATGAAACTTCTGAGATCGCGGAACGGCGGCAGGTCGCGACGGGGCACGGTCACCTCGTGGGGAAACGGAAACTCCTCCACGAGATTTTCGCGGCGGTCTTTGTTCCAGGACAAAGATGAGCCGCCGGCCTGAACGGTAAACACCGCCGCGATGGACGTGCCATTCCGGTCGCCCGTGCCCTGCAAAGAGGCTGACTGCGTGAGGATGCCGCCCGTACCGACGCTTCCGCGATTGATCGCCCGGTCCCTGCAACCCCTTCCGCTCACCCCGCTGCAACTGCCGCTGTCGCTGGTGCTGCGCTCGGTAGTGGCGCGTCACCCGCATATCTTCGGCCGCCTGGGCGTGCACGCCCACAAGCGTTTTGGGCTCGAGCCGACCGATCTGCCGTTCGCTTTCGTGCTGGCGCCGCACCCGAAGACGCCGACCCTGGTCGCGGTCCGGAGCCTGCCCGCCGGGATTCCGATCCGGATCGCCGGTCCCTTGCTGGGCCTCATGGGCCTCGTCGACGGATCCTATGACGGCGATGCGCTGTTCTTCTCGCGCGATCTCGTCGTCGAAGGTGACGTCGAGGCGGTGCTTGCGTTGCGTAACGCGATCGACGATGCGGGCATCGACCTGGTTGCGGACACCGCGGCTCTGTTCGGGCCGCTGGCGCCAATCGGTGAAAGGCTGCTGGGCGGAGCACTGCTGCAATTGAAAGCCATGGCGGGAGCGGCAAAGCGCGAGGG
>DAIMKE010000567.1:0-4827 GCA_036721875.1 Bradyrhizobium sp.
CAACACCGATGAGATCGTCGCGACCCTGAAGGCGACCGCCAACAATGCGATCGGCTTCGCCTTCCAGCTCGCGATCGATTCCATCTCTGCGCAGATCGGCGGTGTGATGAAGGACATGAGCCACAAGATCCAGCAGATGAACGAGTTCAACATGAACTCGTGCCAGTTTGCGCAAGAGGCAGTCGGCGCGATCTGGCCGAAGATGGACGGCGCAAGCCAGACGATCTGCCAAAATCTTGGGCGCAGCTCGGGTTTGTTCTCGGATGAGGCGAAGGCGCGACACGAATGCCAGAACCAAGGCGCGCGTAATTCAGCCATCAACGGCAGCACCGACCCGCAGGCCGCGCTCGCGAAAAGCAAGAACTACACTTGGAACGCGCTCATGAGCAACTCGGCGACGCGGCCCGACGAGGACTACGCGGAGTGGCTGATGACGATGGTTGGGACGGTGATCTACATAAAGCCCGAGACTGACAGCACCGACGGGCGGTTCCGCTTCATCGCTCCGGCGAGCTGGGACACCTATACTGCCCTGCTCGACGGAACCTCGGTTGCACCAGCACAGATCTACCACACCAGAGCAGGAACAGGTGAAGCAGATCTTGCTGAAGCAGTTCATGGACGACAAGGTCGACCAAGTGCGACAAGAGCTCGGCGTGTCGTTCCCTGAGTTGGGAACTCTCAAGGGCGAGCGGCCGGCAATCACCTCGGCAGATGGTGTGCAAGCGTTCGGAGAGGCCAACATCGCTGCGATTTCGGCGCGTGGGCCAAATGTGAACGTACGCGCCAACTCGGGGGACGCTTCCGTTCGAGAGGAAGCTGCAGAGAGAATAACAGATGGGTCGTTCCGTCTGACCTCAGAAGGCCTCTCCTTGGGCAGCAAGGTTTCGGGCGCCGAAAGCGTGGCTGGCGCTCTCAGAGAACGGGTCGATGAGCGCAATCATGAATCCATCGGGGGTTCCCTGGTATCTCCGATCATCAAGGGTGCTGAGAGTTATCTCGAGGATGCCAAGGATTTCATTGGAAAGCACGCGCCTGCTGTGGGCAACCCACTCGGCATTGGCGGCGGAGGGGCTGCTGGAGGCGGCCCAGTCAACACTGTGCTGCCTCGTTCTGGGGAGGGGTTTCGAACCTATTCCGCACCGGGCAGTCAGTATGCGACGGAGTCGGTCGCCAACGAGCTGCGCGCTTCGTCAGCTGAATGGGCAAGGCGCGGGGGTTCGCCGGTCAATATTGGCGACATCAGCAAGCGCGGTGGTGGCGACATCGCTGGCCATGAAACGCACGAGCAAGGCAGGCAGGTCGATATTCGACCATTCCGGCGCGATGGTGGGAATGCTCCCGTTGCTTGGCAGAGCCGCGCTTATGATCGAGAGCAAACCCGCAGCTACATCGAGTTCATGAAGGAGCGTAATCCTGGCACCACTGTGTTGTTCAACGATCCGGTGCTGGTGAAGGAAGGGCTAACGCAGAAATATGACGGCCACGACAATCACTTGCACTTCTCGTTCCCGAACAGGAAGTGATTGCGAGTTTTCCCCTTCGAGTTGAGCGTTGGGACCTAAAGAAAGAGCCCCAGTATAATCGCACCCCACATGCCGAGTATGAATGTTGCTGCGATGCGCGCTACGGGTAGCTTGCCATTGTACGGAAGATAAGGTCGCTCGATTAGAGGCTCACTTTTCCGAAACTCATACCAACGAAGTGTTTCACCCGATGGCGTACCCGGCGTGTAAGGACTATCCGATGTTCCAAGAGGGTTATGCGGCGTTGAATGATCGTGAATTGACATATTCTGAGCCTTTCGAAGGCATCATATCACGACGGTGAGGCCCATCCAAGGGTTCTAATTATGTTCCTTTTTCGTTTCCGCACAAGTCTCATTGCGGAATGGAGCCATGAAGCGGCGGCAGCTGAAACCCCTGCTCCTCGCGCGCATGTTTTACGCCGGGCAGGGCGGTGATCTTGGGAAGAAGCCTGATAGGCCCGCGCCCACCAAGAACGCCGGTCCGTTTAATCACCCGCTCGACATCGATGCCGAGTGCCTCAAGCTTGAGCGCGACGCTACCGATCGCTTCGCGGTCGTTCACGGTCACGATGAAGCTGGTGAGCTCATCAGGCTTGTTCGCCCGTTGTGTTGCCGATTTCGTCATAGCCTGAGAGATAATGCATCAAGGAGCCTTAACCAAGCCCTTCCCGATGTCGATGGTGCTTTGCCCTTCGAGCGGTTCAGCCGCTGCGATAAGCTGATCCCAGAGCCGCTGTCCCCTGAGCGCCGGGTTGGATTCGGCCCAGAGCGCAGCGAGCCCCGCCACGTGCGGACAGGCCATGCTTGTTCCGCTGAGGATTCGGTAGAGCTGGGGGCGCGGAACCGACGAGAAGACACCTGAGCCAGGTGCTGCCACATCAATACGGCCGGTGCCCACGCCACCATTCGAATAGGGCGCGACCCGTCCGTCCGCCTCGATGGCCGCGACCGCCATGATCGATGGCGCATTGGCGGGCGAGCTGACGGGGGCAACATAGCGGTAGCGGCGATCACTGTCGTTGCCGACCGCGGCGACGATCAGACAGCCCGCGTCAAGAGCCTGCGATGCGATATCCTCGTAGAGCGGATCGAATGGCTCGTGCGGGCCTGTGGCGCGGCCGAGCGACATCGAGATGATGTCGCAGCCGTTGTCGAGCGCCCATTCGATGCCAGCAATGATGTCGAGCTCGCGGCCCGCGCCGCGATTGTTCAGAACCTTGGCCACGAAAAGCTCGGCACCGGGTGCGACGCCATAGCGCGGCACGTTGACTGCCTGCGGCGGACCAGCTGCTGCCGTGCCCGCGCAGTGTGAGCCGTGCCCTTGAACATCGTCCACGGCTTCCCCGTGCACGAAGCTCGCATGCTCGATTGCGCGCGAGGCGATGTCGGGGTGGGCAAGGTCGATCCCGGTATCGAGAACGGCCAATTTGATGCCCGCGCCGGTAAAGGCGCTCTGATCGGCACCTGTGGCAGCCAAGCCCCATGTGCGGTCTGTATCGTCGGCCCACGGCGGATCGCCGAGCGCGAACATCCAGAACTCCGGGCGGCTGTCAACTACCAGTCCCTCGGCTTGCAGCACCTGTGTGATCGACACCGATGCCTCTGGCCCGCCGCTAATCGCGGCCACGGAGAACCGGGGAAGGATGATGGTCGCATCGTGTTCGGCCGCGGCCCCCATGGTGTCGACGAGCGCGCCGTGCTCGGGAGCAATGAAGGGAGGAACGTCGAGAATGCCGTTCAGCAGCTTGAAGGCTTCCTTGGCTCCGCCGTCTTTCTCGAACACGACAAGCCGCCGTCCGGTGGGTTGGGGGGCCATGATCACAGGAGAAGCCATTGTTTCCTCGACGGCCATGCAGAACTCCGAACGTCACCAGCGTGGGGTGCAGCCTTTAGCATGATTGCAGCTGAAGGGCACCCCGAACGCGCCGTGTTGTGTGACACGTTTCGCCTCGCACCGGCGTCCGTTTGGAGGGGCGGCATTGAAGTACCGCCCCGCCGATACGTCAGAACTTGCCGAGCAGCGTGATGATGCCCTGGTTGCGGCTCACGCCGATCCCGGTGTCCGTTCCGAACAGCTCGAGGTTGCCGTAGTCCGAGTAACGATATTCGAGACGGATGGCATAGTTGCTCGAAAGGTCGATCTCGCCGCCGACGCCCAGACGAACGCCGCCGAACGAGACCTCATCGGAGATCTCCCCTGAGCCGACGTCATACTCGCCCTCGATCGAGGCGTCCGTGTAGCCAGCCTTTACATACAGGATGCCATTGCGGCCCGGGCGAAAGCCGAGACGGCCACCGACATAAAGGTCGCGGCCGGCGTTCACCGAAACTCGGTCGCCGGGCACGTCGAAATCGGTGGCCGACACGCCCACGCTTGAATCGGTATATTCAGCCTCGATGCCGAAGACGATCCCGCTGGTCGTTTCGTAGTCATAGCCGACGGTCAGACCCAGAACGACGTCCTCTTCACTTTCAGAGATGCCGTCGAATTCAGTTTCGACGCTGTCGAGGCCGACGATCGCCCCGGCGATAAACTTTCCACCTGCGGTGCTGTCGTCTTGCGCCAGGGCAGGGCTGGCGAGGGAGACAGCTGCGACCGCTCCCGCGAGAGTTACGAACTTATGATATGTCCTTTGTCCGCTCAGGATTGAGCGCAGCGGCCCTTATCAGCGAGGGCCTTCCAAAGCACTAATTTTGCGCATATTTTGTGTGGACAGCGGTGAGGCAGGAGCGGCCTCGCAAGGCTTCGCGGCAGTTGTGCAACCGTTTCTTGGTGAGTTGCCTCTAGGGGGCGGCTCACAGAGCTTTTCTGGCATCAAGAGAGGGGCGAGCGAATGAGGTTCGGAAAGTCGTCGATCATCGGGCTCGCGGCGACCATAGTCGCTGGCTTTGCAGCCTACATGTATTTTGCGTCCCCGCTGGTCGCGCTCAACGGAATGAAGACGGCGCTCGAACAGCGAGATCATGAGGCGTTTTCGGCTTACATCGATTTCGACAAGCTGCGTTCGTCCCTGCGCGAGGAGCTCGCGGCTCAGGCCGCCATCAATGCCGCCGAGAGCGATAACCCGTTCGAGCAGATGGGCATAGCGGCAGGTGCCGCGATAGCAGATCCGCTCATCGATCGCCTCGTAACGCCAACCGCCATCAGAATCGCGTTTGAACGTCGTACGTCGGAGCAGCCCAAGAACTCCTCTGATGACATGTTCGGCAACCTTGCGAGCGAAGGCACAATTGAACGGTCTGGTTTCGGCAGCTTCAAGCTGGTCACCAAGGATGGGGCGAGTTTCGTCTTTGAGCGG
>DAIMKE010000568.1:0-4817 GCA_036721875.1 Bradyrhizobium sp.
ATCAACTTCTCATCCTGATCGTCGCGCTGCTCTCACCTTGAATGTCGCGCTACAGCGGCGACACTGTCGGGATGGTGCACGCTCTCGATGGCTCTGACGAGGTCGGTGCTGTCGTCGAGTGGTATGAGCAGCTTTGGCGTTCGAGCGATGTCATTGACGACCTGCCAGTGTTGCAGCAACTCGCCGCACTCGGAGAAAGTGTATCGCCAGCACTGCTGTATCGCGCAGCGCTGTCGTCCCTGTTCGAGGACATGGGGACAGAAGCTGGCCACGATTTGCCGGACCGCGCCCTTGGGCTGGAGGACAGCAAGGTCTGGAACATGCTCTACCGCTTCCAGCGGGATGGGGTTCTGGGCGCGATCGGAAAGTTACGGCAGTGGGGTGGTTGCATCATCGCCGACAGCGTCGGCTTGGGGAAGACGTTCGAGGCGCTTGCGGTCATCCGCTACTTCGAGCTTCGCAATGAGCGCGTTCTAGTGCTCGCGCCGAAGCGCCTCCGCGATAACTGGACCTTGTGGGCGCGGAACGACATTCGCAACCCGCTTGCCTCCGACCGCTTCGCCTTCGATGTGCTGAACCATACGGATCTTTCGCGTGACGGCGGTCTGTCCGGCGACATCGACCTGAACCACATCAACTGGGGCAACTATGGCCTCGTGGTGATCGACGAGTCCCACAACTTCAGAAATCGCCCCACCGGCCGCGACGGCGAAAGCCGCTACGACAAGCTCATGCGCGACATCATCAAGTCTGGGATACGAACGCGGGTCTTGATGCTGTCGGCGACGCCGGTGAACAACCGACTCAACGACCTGAAAAACCAGATCGCCTTTGCCACCGAGGGTAACGATGCCGCGCTCGCCGATGCGGGGATCAAGAGCATCGCAGGCACGGTGCGGTTGGCGCAGGCCGCCTTCAACAAGTGGCAGGCGCTTCCCGCTGACCGACGGACTTCGCAGCGCCTGCTGGACATGCTCGGCTTTGACTATGTCCGGCTGCTCGACCTGCTCACGATCGCCCGATCGAGAAAGCACATCGAGCGCTACTACGGCGTCGGTGAGACAGGCAGGTTCCCCGAGAAGCTCCCACCGGAAAACCGCAAGAGCGACGTGGCAGTCGATGGGAGCTTCCCGCCCATCTCGGCTATCAATGATGAAATCCGCCGCCTTACCCTCGCGGCCTACGCGCCATTACGATACGTTCTGACCCACAAGCGGGACGAGTATGACCGGCGCTACAGCCAGACGGCGAAGGTCGGGGAGTCGGTGTTCCGTCAGCTCGACCGGGAGGAGAGCCTCGTCGGCCTGATGCGCGTGAACCTGCTGAAGCGCATGGAGAGCTCTGTCCATGCCTTCGCGCTCACTGTCGAACGCCAACTCGGCGCCGTCGATGCGCTCATCGAGAAGATCGCCGCTCACGATGAGAGCATCGAAGCTCCGACGATCGAAGATCTGGCAGAGGACGATCCGCTCTTCGACCAGCTCGGAGTGGGCAAGCGCGTGAAGGTGCTGCTCAGCGATGCCGACCTCATTGCGTGGCGGCGGGATCTCGATGCTGACCGTGAGCGTCTTGCGCGGCTCCTGCGTCAGGCTCGTGCAGTCGGGCCGGAACGGGATGCCAAGCTTGCCGAGTTGCGCCGGATCATCGCCGAGAAGCGCGCCAACCCCATCAACGGCGACAACCGCAAGCTGCTTGTCTTCACGGCCTTCGCTGACACCGCCGCCTATCTCTACGACAATCTGGCCGACGAGGTGGAAGGCATCACGGCGCTGGTCACCGGGACAGGGACGAACCGCACGAGCTCTGCGAGGTTGAAGACCGACCTGGCGACCATCCTCACCGCTTTCGCGCCCCGTGCCCGCAACCGGCCAGCTCAGCTCACAGACGAGCCGGAGATCGACCTCATCATCGCGACAGATTGCATCAGCGAGGGGCAGAACCTCCAGGATTGCGACTGCGTCGTGAACTACGACATCCACTGGAATCCGGTGCGCATCGTCCAGCGCTTCGGCCGCATCGACCGCCTCGGCTCGACCAACGAGCGCATCAAGCTGGTGAACTTCTGGCCCAACATGGACCTCGACGCCTACATCGGCCTCGAACGCACAGTTTCGGGTCGCATGAAGCTGCTCGACGTATCGGCGACCGGCGAAGAGAACATCATCGAAGCCGATCCCGGCAACGGTATGAACGACCTCGAATACCGGCGGCGCCAGCTCGAAGCGATGCAGAACCAGGTCATCGAACTGGAAGACCTCTCGCAGGGGGTTTCGATCACCGACCTGACCCTGAACGACCTTCGTCTCGATCTCGCGCAGTTGACCGATGAGGAGCGCGCTCAGGTCCAGCAGCTACCCTTCACGGCCCACTCCCCGGTCGCGGCCCGCGATGACCTGCCCGAGGGCGCCATATTCGTGCTTCGTGCCGAGACCCCGGCGGCGCTTGCGGCACTCGATCCCAAGGACCCGCTCCGCCCCCATGCGCTGATCCATGTCCGCTCCGATGCCTCGGTCTATCTGCCCCATAGCGCGCCCAAGACGATCCTCGACAACATGCGCCGCCTCTCGCGCACCACACCGGCGAATAGTGAGCGCCTGTGGGAGCAATTCGACAAGGCCACGCGGAAGGGGGCCAAGATGGAGCATTGGCAGTCATTGCTGGAGGCGGCCATCGCAGGCATCACCGGCACAGCGGAGGATCGTGCGGTCGATAGCCTGTTCACCACCGGCGCGCCGCAGGGGATGAGCGGAGCCAGCGGCCTCGACGATTGGGAGGTCATCGCGTGGTTCCCGATCCTGGCGCCGGAATGAGCGCTGCGCCGATCACTCTGACTGATGTTGCCGACGCCTTCGCTCTACCGCCGGGCAAGGCACCGCAGCGGGTCGCCAAAGCTACCTTGTCCGATCACGTCCCGACAGCGGCAGACCGCCGGCTGATCGACCAGAAGCTTGCGCGGCTGGAATGGTTGGCGGGCCTCAACACGGCCTCGACCGGCATCGCCAGCGGTTCAGCAAATGGCCTCGCCGTCCCAACCATCAACCTGATGGCAGCGCGCACCCGTGGCGCCATGCCGCCGCGGCTCGCCGAGATAATCCACCGAGCGATCCCTGTCCCGGTTATCCTGCTGCACGAGGATGAGGCAGATGGTGCCGGTGCTGGCCTGAGCGTCGCTCCCAAGCGGGCGGCCGAGCGCGAGGCGGGGCGGGTCGTCACCACAACGGTGTTCGACACCGGACCGCTGTCCACGGCCCTTTATCGCCGAGCTTGCCCTGTCCCGCCTGCCCGACCGCGACCTCGCGGCGCTCTACAACGGGCTGATCGAGCGCGTGGATGCGCTTTTGGCTGCTCGCGCTGCCCAGCGCCCCTTCCGCCTCCCAAGCGGCCTCGACGAGCTCAACGGCTGGCGCGAGGCGCTTGCTACCGCCAAAGAGCTGGAGGCGGAGATTGCCAGCCTCTCCACCGCCATTCGCAAGGAGAGCCGTCTCGCCGCCAAGGTCGAGCTGGGGGAAAAGGCCCGACAGGCGAAGAAACGGCTGGACGAGGTGCAAGCGCTTCTGAAATAAGACGAACCCAGAGGGGCGTTTCATGTCGAAAGGTAGCTATCCAGGTGGCGGCACCATCATCGGGCCGCAGGATGTCAGCTGGTATGGGAACAGCGGCGTCAAGGTCGGCATGCGGCCGGATGCAGCCGACATTGCGCGTCGCCAGGCCACCCCGCTGACAGCAAAGGCCGAGCAGCGTATTGCCGAGCTGCGTAACGATCTGCTTGGCCTGAACCGCGAGCTGGCCGCCATCGACCGTCTGCGCGACGCCCAGCGCGAGAAAATCACCCGCGCGCAGAAAGAACTCTCCGCGATCCTCTATCAGCATGGCCTGCCGCTCGACCCCGAGCTACAGGCCGCGCAACCATCATCCTCCGCTCCCGCAGCCAGCAGGCCGCCCGGCCACGCGCGGCGCAAGGCTGCCAAGCAACCCCGAGAAGCCAGAAAGCAGCAGCATGACTGAGAACGAAAACCCCATTCCCCCCGTCACCCGCGACGATCCCGCGGCGCATAGCGGGGATGTTGTCGCGGAGAATGTCGCGGCGCTAAAGGCAATGTTCCCTGCTATCGTCACCGATGGGAAGGTGGACTTCGAGGTGCTGCGCCAGCTGCTCGGCGATGCGGTCGAAGAAGGGCAGGAGCGCTATGGCCTGAACTGGAAGGGCAAGGCGCGCGCCCGTGCCTTTGCGCTCACTCCGAGCCTCGGCACGCTGCGTCCGGCCAAGGAGGACAGCAAGGACTGGGACACGACAAAGAACATCGTGATCGAGGGCGACAACCTCGAAGTGCTCAAACTGCTGCGCAAGAGCTACGCCGGCAAGGTCAAGCTGATCTACATCGACCCGCCCTACAACACGGGCAAGGATTTCGTGTATCCCGACAATTACACCGACAGCCTTGCCAACTACGAGGCCCTGACCGGCCAGCGCGGCGAGGACGGGGCGCGGCTCGTCAGCAACAGGGAGACCAGCGGGCGGTTCCATACCGACTGGCTGAACATGATGTATCCCCGGCTCATGCTGGCGAAGGATCTTCTTCAAAAGGATGGCTTGATCCTAGTAAGTATCGATGACGCTGAATTATATAATGTTTCGCGAATTCTTGACGAACTGATCGGCGAAGAGAACTATGTAGCGACTCTTGTTTGGGATAAAAATCGCAAGAACGATGCTAAGTTGTTCTCGGTAGGGCATGAATACATGCTTGTGTATGCACGTTCGTTAGAGCCTGATCCGAAATTAAGTTGAGTGGTGTCAGCGGGTTAGCTTGACGCCA
>DAIMKE010000569.1:0-4814 GCA_036721875.1 Bradyrhizobium sp.
CTACATAGGCATGCTGATCGGCGCGCAGGCGTTCCAGACCACGCCGGTCAAGCATGCGCCTGCGGTGGTGTTGGCGCTGACGCCGCATCTCGCCGCCTGGGCCAAGCTGCAGATCGACACCATGCTGGCTTCGACCATGACCGCCGCGCAAGCGGTCGGCGGCCTTGCCGCCGACAAGGTCGATGCGGTCAAGGCGGCGGCCATCGCCGCATTACCGCAGCAGGGCGTGATCTATCACGGGCTCGAGGTGATGGGCGGCGGCGCGATCCTCGCAGGCCTCGTGCTCGGCGCGATCGGCGTGTTCGTGATCGAACGCGATTTCTACAAGGCCTCGGCTTTCGCGCTCGCCGGCGCCGTCATGACCTATTTCGGCTTCATGCACGGCGAAGCCGTCGGCATCGGCGGCGGCCTCGGCGTCACACCGGGCGTGGCGCTGGCTTACGTGGTGATGGCGGCAGGGCTGTTCGCGCTGGCGAAAAGCGGCGAAGGCGTCGCCTACAGCGCCCATGCCGAGGTGTCTGTCGCGGCGCCGGCGGAGTGACTGTCTCGTGCCCCGGACGGGGCGCGCTACGAAGTGGTGCACCGCAGAGCCGGGGCCCATCGGGCAACGGGTGACGTGGGTCCCGGTGCTGCGAAGCAGCGTTTCACCCTGCATCGCGCCCGGGACACGAGAAGCCGGCTATCCGTTGACGAAAGCGAGTAGAACCGGTCGCCGGTGCGGCGAAGCAGTTGCCATTCAATCTACATAGTGTACGATAAGTACAATAATTAAGCGTGCGCTCGGAACTGCTTTACATGACGACCCATGACTATCGTGTCTTCGACGCAGGGGATGTCCGGCTTCAATCGGGTGTCGTCTTTCCTTCGATGCGGCTTGCCTACCAGACCTACGGCACGCTGAATGCGCGAAAGGACAATGTGATCGTCTACCCGACGTCCTTCAGCGCGCAACATTACGACACGGAATGGCTGATCCAGCGGGGCGGGGGGCTGGACCCCGATCGCTATTTCATCATCATTCCGAATCTCTTCGGCAACGGCCTGTCCTCATCGCCCTCCAACTCGTCTGTCACGCCATTTCCGGCCATCAGCTATCATGACGCGGTCGCGGTTCAGCATCGCCTGCTGGTGGAGCAATTCGGAATTTCGAAGATCGCGCTCGTCTACGGCTGGTCCATGGGCGGCATGCAGGCCTATCACTGGGCGGTCGATTATCCCGACATGGTGGAACGGGCGGCCGTCGTCTGCGGCAGCGCTCGATGTTCGCCCTACAACCACGTGTTTCTCGAGGGCGTGAAGGCGGCGCTGACCGCGGACCCGGCCTGGCAGGATGGTCGTTTCGTTGCAAAGCCCGTCGCCGGGCTTCGGGCCATGGGACGCGTTTATGCAGGGTGGGCGATGTCGTACGCCTATTACCGGGATGAACTCTGGCGCGAGACCGGCTTCAGCTCTCTGGAAGACTATCTCGCGCGCTCATGGGACGTGGCCTTCTCGAGGCGCGACGCCAACGACCTGCTGGCGCAGATCGCGATCTGGCAGAACGGCGACATCAGTCGATGTCCCGAATTCGGGGGCGATATCGACCGCGCGCTTGCGGCCGTCAGGGCGGACATTCTGCTGATGCCCGGACAGACCGATCGCTATTTCGATGTGCGTGACAATGAGGCCGAGTTGAGCCGTCTCGTCAACGCAAGGTCGGCCGAACTGCATCCGATTCCGTCGATCCACGGACACCGTGCCGGAAATCCCGTCAGCAATCCGGCAGACCGCGACTTCATCAACGCCGAAATCTCGGCGCTGCTGCGGCGTTGAAATCAGGAGGAGATGTGCTGCCATGAGTACAGCGTTTACTGCAACCGGAGAGAAGCCGCTGACTTCGGCCCAATTGCGCGAGCTATCGGCGCGGTCGAACCTTCAAGGCATCATTCGCGCGGTCAGTCACTATGGCGCAATCGCGGTTGTCGGTACACTGATCTGGCTGGTGTCCTCCACCTACGGCATCGTCTGGGCGTTGCCGCTGATGGTCGTGCAGGGGTACTTCGTCGCCTTCTTGTTCATGGTCGTGCACGAGACCGCGCACAAGACCGCGTTCCGAAGCCGGGCGCTCAATCTGGTGTTCGGACACCTGTCTTCCTTCGCGATCGGATTGCCTTACGAATATTATTGCCTGTTCCACTGGGACCACCATCGCTACACGCAGGATCCGGAGCGGGATCCGGAGCTGCTGGTGGGCCCGATGCCTGCGTCGGATACGCAGCTCGCGATCGCCTATACCGGCCTTCGACAGGTCGCCTTTCGGATGGGGCTGATGCTTCGTCATGCCGTCACCGGCAACGCCTCCGCTCCCTGGATTCCGGAAGCCAAGCGGCACATTGTTGTGACGGAAGCGCGTCTCTATGTCACCGGTTATGTCGCGCTGCTGCTTGCCTCGCTGATGTTCCATACGACGCTTCTGCTCTGGGTCTGGATCGTGCCGCTGGTCGTCGGCCAGCTATTCCTGCGGCCTTATCTCTACGCCGAACACACCGGCTGTGAACGGACGCGCAGCGCCTTCCACAACACCCGCACCACCTACACCGGCATGTTCGTGAGATGGTTTGCGTGGAATATGCCCTATCATGTCGAGCATCACGCCTATCCCTCGATCCCGTTTCATGCGCTGCCGAAGCTGAATGCAATCGTCGACGGGCGGATTGTGTTCCGGGGCCGCGGCTATCTGGCCGTGACGCGCGAGACCTGGGCCTGGTTTCGCCGCCAGCGCAGTAGCCGTGTCCAGGGCGTCAGCGCTTCCTGATCATCAGCAAGGTGTCGACGAGAGTGCGGGCCTGCGCCGGCGAGATCGGCTTGATGCCGAAGATGTAGCGATAGAACAGGCTGCCATAAATGGCGTCGTACAGGTCTTCCGGGGCCCCGGCAGCGCCGATGCTGCGGTCCTGCTGGCCGGCGGAGATCAATTCGACAAGGGCCGTTCTTCGGTAGCTGAGGTAGCGCTCGTAGAAAATCTCCGCCGAGCCGGTGTTCGAGATGCACTCGGAGATCACCGCGAGCTGCACCTTGCCGAATTCACCCTGCAATGCCTTCGCATAGGCTGCGGCATGGCTTCTCAGGCGGTCCGCCGGCGTGCCTGACGTCGGCAGTGGTAGCATCAGCGACGCATGGTTCAGGAACGCGTCGATCAGCAGCGCCTCGCGCGATGGCCACCATTTGTAGATAGTCATCTTCGAAACGCCGGAGTGCCGCGCAACCGCGTCAATACTGGTGGCGGCGAGACCCGTGTTCGCCATCAGCGCGTAGGCGCTTTGCAGGATGGCGTTGGTCGTTTCGGCGGACCGGGGGCGACCACGGCGGCTTGCCGCCGTATCGCCGTCGGTTTCGATCCTGCCCTTCGCCATGCTCCGGCTTTCCGATGCAGCGTGCGCCGCCGCCGGCTACGCCACGAACGCCAGCAGGGTGCCGTTGCCGGCAGCCGGCGGCACCACGACGCCACCGGCGCCCTTCACACCCGACGCACCGAGTGCCTTCTCCGCCGCCGCAACATCGGCCGCGATTACGAGCCCCGCGCCGCCGCGTTCGGTCAGGCCGGCCAGAGACACGCCGGGATAGCGCTTGGCGAGTTGATCCTTCGTCAGGAATACGAAGTCGGCGCGGTCGCCACCCGAGGGGACCGCGACGGCGCCGTCCGCCTCGTTGCGGATATCGCGATCGATCATCTTGGCAAGATGCGAGGCTTCCTTCGTTGGTTCCGGCGCGACCATCAGCACCTGCTTCAGGTGCTTCGCTCCATTGGCATGCTTCATCAGTTCGGGAATCCACACCGTCTCGCGCGTCTTGTGCTGGCAGGCAAAGATGCGGACGCCACCCGGCGCTTCCGCCGTCGGCCACTGAAAGGTTCGGAATTTGGCTGATGACACCGAGCCATCGGGCATCGTCACCGGCCGTTCGAAATCGGTCGGGCCAACAGGCGGATAGCCGCGTGCGCGAATTTCTTCCGCGCCTTCGGCTGAATCCACCGCGGTGA
The DNA here is from genome assembly GCA_036721875.1 of Bradyrhizobium sp. GTDB lineage: Bacteria > Pseudomonadota > Alphaproteobacteria > Rhizobiales > Xanthobacteraceae > Bradyrhizobium. The sequence goes on from DAIMKE010000569.1 coordinate 4,019, forward strand.
AGGCGATGCGCTCGATGCCTTCGCCGTTCTTTTCGAGATACGCCCGCGCCGGAGCATTATGTTCTGTCGGCGTCAGCACGCCGAGCAATTCCATATAGTCCGGATCGAACATGATGGTGTAGTTGCCTGATCCCATATGCGCGCTGTGGGTGCCGCGCGGCGATACGGTGAAGCCGAGCCGCCTGTAGTTCTCGGCAGCCTGGTCGAGATCCTTCACCATGACCACGGCATGATCGATTCCGATGACGTTTTTGAGTGCCACTCTCTTGTTTCCTTCGGCTTTATGGCCGAACTAAACTAAGCAGAACGACAAGGCCCCTGCAAGATAAGCCGGCTGCAAGAAAGGATGCCGATGAATACGAGTAACGTCCGCTGGCCCGAATCCCTGTGGGCGGCGATGACGCCATCGGGGCCTGATCTGCCCGAACTGACCGGAACGCAGCAGACGGACGTGATCGTGATCGGCGCCGGCTTCACCGGCCTTTCCACCGCGTTGCATCTGCGCGAGGCCGGCGTCGATGTTGCGATCGTCGAGGCAGCGGAGCCGGGCTGGGGCGCTTCGGGCCGCAACAACGGCCAGGTGATTCCGACACTGTCGCGGCCGGATCCGGAGGATATTGTTGCAAGGCACGGCGAGGCGGGAGAACGCTTTGTCGGCATGCTGCGCGACAGTGCCTCCTATCTGTTCGACCTGACGCGGCGCTACAACATCGACGCCGAAGGCGAGCAGGCCGGCTGGGTGCAGCCGGTGCATTCGCCCGGACGCTTCAAGATCGCGGAACGGCGGGTGCAGCAG
>DAIMKE010000570.1:0-4812 GCA_036721875.1 Bradyrhizobium sp.
TCTTGCAACCGCAGCCGCAAGTCACACCCGCCAGGACATCGGGCCGGAATATCCGGTGCTCTCGACCAGCCTAATCGGCGAGGAGCGCTGTCAGATCGTTGTGCCACCCGCCGTCCCTGGTGGCATGATCAGCCTCACGATCCGCAAACCGTCAACGCTGACGATGAACCTGGACGCTCTGGAGCGGGTAAGACTGTTCGATGAGGTCCGCTCCGCCAGTGACGAGCTGGACGCTGACGAGCATCGACTGCTCGCCCTGAAAGAGGCCGGCCAATGGCGGGAGTTCCTTGAGCTTGCGGTTCGCACCCGCCGCAATATCCTGATCTCGGGGGCGACGGGTTCCGGCAAGACCACTCTGTCCAAGGCACTGATTGCCGCGATCCCGGCGCATGAGCGGCTGATCACCATCGAAGACACCGCCGAGTTGGTTATCCCGCATCAGAATTGCGTCCGGCTGCTCTATGCTAAGGATGGGCAGGGAGTAGCCAAGATCGGCCCGCGCGAACTGCTGGAATCGTCCTTGCGGATGCGGCCCGACCGCATCTTGCTGCAAGAGCTGCGCGACGGCACCGCCTTCTTCTATCTCAGGAACGTGAATTCGGGGCACCCGGGATCGATCACGACCGTTCACGCGGACAGCGCCCGCCTTGCCTTCGAACAGATGACACTGCTGGTCAAAGAGAGCGCGGAGGGACGGGACCTCCACCGCGACGATATCCGCTCCCTCTTGCTGCACCTGGTCGATGTCGTCGTCCAGATGCAGAAGCGGAACGGACGTTATCGTATATCGGAAATCTACTATGACCCCGTTCGCAAACGCGACCACGCCCGTTAAGGCGGCCCAGGGCACGGCGCTCGCGCTCGGGGCCGCCGCAGTCTTTCTGTTGGTCGCCTCGAACGTTCTGCTGCTTGGGCTTAGACTTCACGATGGCGGCTTTCACTGGTCGGAGATCGCCACAGGCTGGCCCCGTTACGGGGAGGACCCGCGCTTCGACCGTTGGCTGACGCTGTCGACCCTCGCCGGCCTGATCGTGGTCTTTGGCCTGCTCGGCGCCGTCCTCCGGCACCGGCCGCCTCCACTTCACGGCAAGGCCCGTTTCGCCTCCGAGCGCGAGATCGGGGCCGCCGGCCTGCGATCCAAAGAAGGCCTACTGCTCGGCCGAAAAGATGGAAAAATGCTTTGTTTCGGCGGATCGGAACACGTCCTCCTTTATGCCCCGACGCGCGCCGGGAAGGGTGTCGGCTATGTTATTCCAAACCTGCTCAATTGGCCGGATTCGGTTGTTGCCCTCGACGTCAAGAAAGAGAACTGGGATCGTTCGGCAGGCTTTCGCGCCGCCCACGGGCAGGAAGTCCATCTGTTCGACCCACTCGACGAGACCGGTCGCACCGCACGTTACAATCCCCTGGGCTATGTGCGCAGCGACCCCGCCGATCTCTACGACGATCTGCAGCGCATTGCAGTGATGCTGTTTCCAGCTGAAAGCCGCGGTGATCCCTTCTGGTTCGAGGCAGCTCGTTCATCCTTTGTGGCGATCGGCGGCTACGTCGCGGAAACGCCGGGCTTACCATTGACGATCGGCGAGATCCTGCGCCAGCTCTCGGCAACCCAGAATCTCAAAGCCCACTTCGACAAGATCATCGCCGACCGCAAGGCCGGTCCTTCCCCGCTGTCCCGGCACTGCATCACGGCGCTGAACGACTTCCTCGCAGCCTCCGAGAACACGTTGAACTCGGTCCGCAAGACCGTAACGGCACGGCTCGGCCTCTGGCTCAATCCTCGCATCGATGCCGCAACCTCGAGCAATGATTTCGATCTGCGGCAGCTGAGGCAGCAGCCCATGTCGATCTATCTCGGGGTCACGCCTGATAATCTTGACCGCATGGCGCCGCTATTGAACCTGTTTTTCCAGCAGGTGGTCGATCTCAACACCCGGGAGTTACCCGAACAAAACCCCAAACTGGCTCGCAAACTCCTGCTCTTGCTCGACGAATTTCCGGCGTTGGGCAATGTGAATGTATTGGCAAAATCGGTTGCCTTCGTCGCCGGGTACGGCATCCGTCTTCTCACGGTGGTCCAGAGCCCGGCGCAGCTCCGCGCGATCTACGGGGTCGATGCTGCGCGCAACTTCATGACCAACCACGCCGTGGAGGTCGTGTTTGCCCCGAAGGAGCAGGACGTAGCGAATGAGCTCTCGGAGCGCATCGGCTACGAGACTGTGAACGCCCGCAGCCGCAGCGGACCAAAAGGGCTGGCGATGCGCGCGATCAGCGAGACCGTTTCCGAGCATCGTCGCGCCCTGATGCTGCCGCAAGAGCTCAAGCTTCTTCCGAAATCCAAGGCCTTCATTCTCGGCACCGGCATTCCGCCAATCATCGCCGACAAGATCATCTATTACGAAGACAAGTCTTTTCTGGAGCGATTGCTGCCGGCGCCCGTCCCAGAACTGCCCAAGGGGCGTTCAAATGCGCTGCTGGACGCTGAACTCAAGGAGCTGCGCTCTGAGATTGCCGAGCTACGAGCAGTATTCCGAAAACGGCCAATGACCGACGAGGAGGTGGCTGATCCCTCCACGATTCCTGCCGAGGCTAGTTTCGATTTCGGGGACGTGGATGTCGATCTCGAAGGCCTATCCGAAGACGACCTCAAAGCCTGGACCCTGAAATACATCGACGCTCAGGTCATTCCGCCGGCGCGGCGGACAGGCCGCAAGCAGACGAGTGAGCAGCATGAACGACAGGCATGACGCGAGCGAGGAATTCAGCCTGGAGCGGCAACGTCGCGCGGGGCGCGTTTCCGCCCGAGAAAAGGGGGAAGACGAGATAGCAACAGCCCCCAAGAAGCCTTCATCCCCGGAGGTAACAGATAGTGCATTTCCGGACCGTATCCGGCGGAAATATTACGTAGTGGCCAGTGAATCCGAAAAGGATGGTTCTGATGCGCGGCTCTATGCCGATGAGCGGAAAGAGTACCTCGCGTTCAAGGCCACTGATGATCGCTTGGTTACCCGCATAGCAGCCGCGGAAGTGATCCGGGACATGGTCAGCGTGGCACAGCATCGCCAGTGGGAGGCAGTTCACGTCCGTGGCTCAGTAGAGTTCCGGCGGGAGGCGTGGCTCGAGGCTAGCGCGCGCGGAATAGAGGTGCAGGGCTATCAGCCAAACGAGCTTGATCGTCAGGCGCTTGCTGACCGACGAACGGCATGGGATCGAGCCCACGCCCGGACCAACGACGTAAAGACTCGCTCGGACTCCGGCAAGTCATCTCTAGGGGATAGGCTCGATTACGACAAGGGCGTTTCCGGGCGTCTGATGGAGGTCGGTTTTGGCCCGTATCGCAACCGCGCCGACGCGGAGCCGTCCACCTATGTAGCCATCGAACTGGATGATGGTCGGCGACATCAGGTGTGGGGCGTCGGCGTTGTAACTGATGTCGCAGACAGTGGCGCCAGGCCTGGCGACCGCATCTCTCTGCGAAGGGATGGCGTCGCACCCATCATCAGGTCGATCAAGTCCATAGACGCCGCCACAGGAGCCGCTGGCATTGAACGGCGCCAGATGTGGCGCAACATGTGGAAGGTGACGGTGGAGGAACGCCGTGCAGACCGAACGGCGGCCGCGCATGATTCTGACCTGCTCGCGGCCCAATCCCAGATTGTCGTCATCAACAAGCTTGTCGAACGCGCTCTGCCGAACGACGAGAATGCTCGCCAGAGCATTATGGCCTTCGCCAAGGAGCGCATCGCTCAGCACCTCGAGAAGGGGCATTCGTTTGCGCGGGCGACAGTCATGGAGCCTGTTCGAGAGCGTCATCAAGCAGGCCGCGGCGGGGAAATGGTCGCTGAAAGTCAGAGTGGCGAACGCATGAGAATGCAAGAGCGTGAGCGTTGAATGCGCGGGCTCACACATTCGATCATCTTCTACTCGGCATCAAGTCATAGCGCCGCGAGCGGTCAATCCGTCATTTAGGCAGAATCATCGGCTCGCGCTTTCTCAGCAACTATAGGCCCGCAGAGCTCATACGGCCGTCGCGACGAATCGCTCGAAGCACTGGAATCAAACTCCTAAGGTGGGGGTTCGAGCCCCCCGCTACGCCGCGCCACGATTTCCCCCGCCAAACTACGACTTTCTACGATTTCGTACTCCTGATGGTTAGGCGGTTTACGCCCGCGGGCGCAAACTGAGCTAGTTGCCGAGCGGTGATCAGGCAATCACGTTGAACGCCCTGATCGTCGCTATCCTCGTCCTGTGCATCGCAGGGTGGGGAGCTATACACGCTTTCTATGTCACCAAGAACTCAGCAGTGAGGATAGACTCCCGCCGCGTCCGCGCTACGCTACGGAACGACACCAGCTCGGGAGCCGTACGCATGTCCATTTCCGCATGGATTATTCTCGCCGTCGTCGTGGTCATCGTGCTGTTCGGGTTTGTGAGCTACAATCGGCTCGTTGCGATGCGACAGCAGTGCAATCAGGCTTTCGCCGACATCGATGTGCAGCTCAGGCAACGCCACGACCTTATCCCGAATCTCGTTGAGACCGTGAAGGGCTATGCCAGCCATGAGCGTGACACGCTCGACGCGGTGGTGCAGGCGAGGAACGCCGCGGTGGCGGCACAGGACTCAGCGACAGGGGCAGAGGCCGAATCCATGTTGGGCGGTGCGTTGCGCCAATTGTTCGCGTTGGCGGAGGCTTATCCGAGCCTCAAGGCGAACAGCAATTTCCAGCAACTCCAGAGCGACCTGACCAAAATAGAAAACAGGCTTGCCGCAGCGCGCCGCTCATTCAATGCCATGGTGCAGAGATATAACAG
>DAIMKE010000571.1:0-4809 GCA_036721875.1 Bradyrhizobium sp.
GGGGACGGATTTTCCCTACAAGCAGTTTCTGCCGACGGATGCGAAGATCGCGCAGGTCGACATCCGGCCGGAAAATCTCGGCCGCCGCTGCAAGCTCGACCTCGGCGTCGTCGGCGACGTCGGCGCCACGATCGGCGCGCTGCTGCCGAAGTTGAAGGCGAAGACGGACCGCAAGCATCTCGACGACAGCCTGGCCCACTACAAGAAGGCCCGCGCCGGATTGGACGATCTCGCCAAGGGGACGCCCGGGCAAAAGCCGATTCACCCGCAATATCTCGCGCGTCTCCTCAGCGAGCAGGCGTCGGAGGACGCGGTGTTCACCGCCGACGTCGGCACGCCCACGATCTGGGCCGCGCGTTACCTCGCCATGAACGGTCGCCGCCGTCTGATCGGCTCGTTCGTCCATGGTTCGATGGCCAACGCCATGGCGCAGGCGATCGGCGCGCAGGCGTCGCAGCAGGGGCGGCAGGTCATCTCGATGTCCGGCGATGGCGGATTCGCCATGCTGATGGGCGACCTGATCACGCTGACGCAGATGAAGCTGCCGGTGAAGGTCGTGATCTTCAACAACGGCGTGCTCGGCTTTGTCGCGATGGAAATGAAGGCATCCGGATTCATCGAGACCGGCGTCGACCTGAAGAACCCGGATTTCGCGGCGATGGCCCGCGCCATGGGCATTCATGCGGTGCGGGTGGAGGACCCCGGCGAGCTGGAAGGTGCGATCCGCGACGTGCTGGCCCATGACGGCCCGGCCGTGCTCGATGTCGTCACCGCGACGCAGGAACTGTCGATGCCGCCGACGATCACGGCGGAGCAGATCAAGGGCTTCAGCCTCTGGGTGCTCCGCGCCGTGATGAGCGGCCGCGGCGACGAAGTGATCGACGTGGCCAAGACCAATCTGCTGTCTCGGTGATATCAGGCGAAGTCGCGGTTACCGCAGGCCCTCATACACCATGAAGCCGCGCGCAATCGCGAGCTTGCGAAGGGCGCGCGGCACCAGTTTTTGCGGCCGGTGCAGGTAACGCCAGGACGTCAACTTGAAATCCCTGATGGCGCCGAGATCGCTTTCGAACGGCGCCAGGACGCCGGTCAGGCTGATCGGGGCGTGCGCGCGGTTGTTGAACGGCAGCAGCAGCAGTTCCAGATGCACGGTCGTGCCGTCTTCGGCGGTCGCAGTGAGGCCGGCGATTGCCGCCAGCATTTCCTCGGCGACGTAGCTTATGAGTTCCTCGATCTCGCGGCGGCTGTCCGGCGCAAACAAGGCCGAGAAGCTGGCGTCCTTCAGGTCGCGGCCGAGCAGGGCACTCACTCGGGTACCGGCAACGCGAAACGGGTAGCCGGCCCGGTTGTCGTAGGACAGCACGAAGATGTCGCCGAGCAGGTCGCGTACAGCATCGGGCTGGATCTCGCTGCGGTCGGGCGCCCGCGCATCGCCGCGCTTGGCATCCCAATAGGCGAAGAACTCGCGACAGGATGGGTGTTTCATCTCGATCCTCGTCTCCGGCGGGCCTTGGAGGGACACATCTGTCCCGCTTTCGTGCACACGCCGCCCCGTCTTCGTTGTGCAGGAGGGGCTTTGCAGCGTCCATGCCCGCCGACGCGATTTGGCCACGGCGGGCGTGGCTTTGCGTTGTTAAGGTAAATTTAACTATGGGATTGGCGGTCCCGGTGCGGTGTGTAGAGTGAAATCCATCAGGCAGCGCCGGCTTGTCCGAAAGGATTACCGGCGAAGTTGATACACAGGTGGCGTCGAACAGTTTGGTCATCGCGCGGGAGGGGTGGGGATGTGATCCCGGCTCCGGCGCGAAAAGACCGACGAGACAAGGGAGGACGTTCTCAGCGTCCTCCCTTTTTCTTTGGCCATTGTGCACTTGCACGGGGCGGGCAAAGCCGCCTATCTGGGCCAAGATGTCCCGACGCCTTGCAAGGTCCGGTCCCTTGGAATCCTATCCTGAATACCCCGGCGATGCCGCGCGCGAGCCGATCCTGACGCTCCCGGCCGCGTTGACGGCCTATATCGCGCTGATCTCAGTGATTCATTTGCGCGTGCTGCTGTCGCCGGAGTTCGAGAACTGGACCATCGACGTGTTCGGTTTCATTCCGAAACGCTACGATTCCACGCTGCTGGACATCACCTTTCCCGGCGGGGCGGGTGCCAAGGTCTGGACCTTCGTCACCTATTCGCTGTTGCACGCCAATCTCAGCCATATCGGTTTCAACGTGCTGTGGCTGTTGCCATTCGGCAGCGCGCTGGCGCGCCGGTTTGGCCCGGTCAGGTTCTACGTCTTCATGGCGGTGACGGCCGCGGCCGGCGCGCTGGCGCATCTCGTTACCCATGAACATGCGATCGCGCCGATGATCGGCGCCTCGGCGTCGGTGTCCGGCACGATGGCTGCCGCGATTCGCTTCGCGTTCGTGCGGGGCAGCTTCCTTTCATTCAGCCGGGGCGATGCCGACGCCGCGGCCAGGGTTCCCGCGCTGTCGCTCGGCCATGCCCTGCGCAATACGCGCGTGCTGGGATTTCTCGCCGTCTGGTTCGGCGTCAACATCATCTTCGGCCTCGGATCGATTGCGATCGGTTCGGACGGCGCCAGCGTCGCCTGGCAGGCACATATCGGCGGATTTCTTGCCGGCTTGATCTTGTTTGCGCTGTTCGATCCGGTGCCGCGGGCATCGCAGCATGGTGCTGATGCTTCATCGCCCGATGACCCGGGCCGCGTCTGATCGCCGCTTGCGGCGAAGGGCGATTTCATTCATCATTCGTGCAAGTTGTAGCGCAAGCCAAAGCTTGCTGCGGTGCATGGCAGCCGCGCTCGACGCCGGTGCCTGAAACAGGGCCGGTGCGGAAACTGTTGATTGAAGACTCGTGGATGGGCCGGGCTCTTGGGGGCGCGAGCGGATTCAGGGAGACGACAATGACGGTACGTGCAATTCTCGATACCAAGGGCCACCACATACTGAGCGTCGAGCCCGACGCCAAGATGTCGGCTGCGATCAGGCTCCTGGCCGAACGCAAGATCGGAGCCGTGCTGGTCATGAGCCACGGCCGCGTCGAAGGCATCTTGTCCGAGCGCGACATCGTGCGCGTGCTGGGCGAGCGCGGTGCCCGCGTGCTCGAGGAACCGGTGAGCGCGGTGATGACGCGCAAGGTCGTAAGCTGCCGGCAGTCCGACACGGTGGCCGGTATCATGGAGATGATGACGCTCGGAAAATTCCGGCATCTGCCCGTGATCGAGGAGGGCATGGTCGTCGGCTTGATTTCGATCGGCGACGTCGTCAAGTGGCGGGTCAGGGAATTCGAGAACGAGCAGGAAGCGCTGCGCGACTACATCAAGACCGCCTGATCATTCCTTCGCGGTCTTTTCGGCGGGCTTGCCGGTCTCGCTCGCCGCCGGTGCCAGGATGTGAATCGCTTCCTGGATCGATTCGATCGCGCGCTCGGCGGCGCGCGTGCCGTGCGCGATGAGCTCGTCGGCGCGGTGAAAATCGAACCAGCCGATTTTCCCGACACGAGGCGAGATCAACAGGTCAGGCGGATCTCCAGCGAGCCGCGCGCGGGTGATGCGGTCCTGCATGATGTTGAAGGCGTCGACCATCACGGACGAAATGCCCGGTCGGCCGCCACCGCCGAAGAACTCCCGTTTCACCGTGCGCTCGGCGGAGAAGAACTTGCCGATGCCCCGTTTCCGTGGTTCGGGTTCGGGCAGCGCTTCCGCGACGACCGGCGCCGCCGCATTGGCCGATGGGCCATGGGCATAGACCGTGGTGGAATGCGTGAAGACGTCGCTGGAGAGGTTGGCGGCGATCACGATCTCGGCGCCCATGGCGCGCGCCGCCGACACCGGCACCGGATTGACCAGGGCGCCATCGACCAGCCAGCGGTCACCGATCAGCACCGGTGAAAATATTCCGGGCAAGGCGTAGGAGGCGCGCATCGCGTCGACCATCGGGCCATGCGTCAGCCAGATCTCGTGGCCGGTGCGGACTTCGGTCGCGACGGTGGCAAATTTGATCGGCAGGTCTTCGATCAGGGTCTGGCCCATCGAAGCCTCGATTTCGGCCGCAAGTTTTGCACCGCCGATCAGCCCGGAGCCGTTCAGCCGGATATCGAGATAGGAGAGGATATTTCGCGGTTGCAGGCTGCGCGCCCATTCCTCAACCGCGTCGAGATGGCCGGAGGCGTAGGCGCCGCCGACCACGGCGCCAATCGAGGTGCCGACCACGACATTGGGAACGATGCCGTGGGCCACCAGCGTCCGGATGATGCCGATATGGGCAAAGCCGCGTGCCGCGCCGCCGCCCAGTGCCAGCCCGATGACTGGCCGGCGGATGCTACCGAGCCCTACCTTGTCGGGGGCGTCGGAGCCCTTTTGGCCACGGCCCATCCAGCTATCCAACACGCAAACTCTCCTGCCGCACTGAAGATAATCGCCGCGTCGCGGTCGCGCCAGAATTGTCGTCGCCGTTTCGCGTGCATGGTTTATATGCCTAGTGGAAACCCCCCCGGGGGAGCGATTGTGACTCAGCCACGTCCGGTGGATCAACCGTCGGTGTTCCCACCGGTTCCGTAGTCGTGCCGCCCCGAACTTGCCATCGGAGGCTTGAATTTGCCGCGTTTTCGGTGAAAAGCATGGCCATGACTCCAAGGGGCAATGGTTTCGGGGAACACGGGCGGGCCGGCTGGTCTTTCCCGGCGCTGGCGCTTGCCGTGGCGCTCTCGCTGTTGCCGGCACAGGCCTTTGCCCAGATGTTCCAGGACCGGCCGCCGCCGGTGCCGCCCGGGCTCGTTCCGGAGGCCCCGAGCGGGCC
>DAIMKE010000572.1:0-4809 GCA_036721875.1 Bradyrhizobium sp.
CCGTCGAACACCACCGTGTAGAGCCATTGCGGGTTCTCACCGGCCTCCATCGCGGCCGTATCCGGAAACACGTGGCAGCCGTGGTCGCGCTCCACCACGCCGACATGGCCGCGCACATAGCGCGGCAGTCTGGTGTGCGTCGCCGGGTGAATATTCTTCGCGCGCACGCGATCGCCCGGCTTGAACTTTGCGGCTGCGGGAGCCGGGCGGCCGAACTTTCCGCGCACCATGACGCGCTCGACATCATTCAACGCGAACTTGCCATGCTTGAGCGCCTTCGGCGGCTGCACGGCATGGCCGGCGGCAACCTCTTCGGCGGCGATGAAACCCTTGTCGACGAGCATGTCCTCGAGACCGAGAAACCATTTCTTGTAGTACGAACTCGCGAGATAGACGTGCGGCGGCAGCATCTCCCGATAGAAGCGCGACGTATCGATGTTGAAGGCGCCGGCGGCGCCCATCGCCCGCACCATGGCCAGCACGCGCGCTTCCCATTCGGTGTGGAACATCGGCTCGTTCGGCTCGGGCTCGACCTTGCCGAAACCGTCCATGCCGCCCATGTCGTGCACGCCGTTCACGATGGCGCTCCCGGCGTTTTCGGAAATCCCGTGCCGATCATGGAGTCGCGCGTGACGAGCTCGGCGAGCTGCTGCTCGCTCCATCCCTCGGTGCCCTCGGGACGCATCGGCAGCACCAGGAAGCGCGTCTCGGCGGTCGAATCCCAGACCCTGATCTCGATCTCCTTCGGCAGGCTGACGCCGAAGTCGGCGAGCACGCCGCGCGGATCCTTGACCGCGCGCGAACGATACGGCGCGGCCTTGTACCAGACCGGCGGCAGTCCGAGCATTTCCCAGGGGTAACAGGAGCACAGCGTGCACACGACCATGTTGTGGCGCTGCGGCGTGTTCTCGACGGCGACGAGGTGGTCGCCGACCCGGCTGACATGGCCGAGCGTACTTACGGCCGAGCTGGCGTCGTCGAGCAGCGCTTGCCTGAAAGCAGGGTCCGTCCAGGCCTTGGCGACGACCTGCGCGCCGTTGTGCGGGCCGATCCTGGTCTCGTAGGCCTGAATGATGGCGTCCAGCGCTGCCGGATCGACATAGCCTTTTTCGGTCAGGATCGTCTCCAGCGCGCGCACGCGCAGCTCGGTCTCGGAGAGCTCCGAATGGTCATGATCGTGGTGGTGACGATGGTCGGGATCGTGGTCGCTCATGCGCTCAGGATAGTCGCAAAATCCGGGCGGTGTCGAGGCGGGGACACAGGGTGCCCGTTTGCCGCCGGATGGGCTTGCCCTGCCGCCGGCATTCTGCGCTAAGGTTTCGGGAAAACCTCAGGGAAGGGAGGCAATGCGTTGGCCGAGTTTGTAAAAATCGAGAAGGGGCTGGGGCCCGAGGGCCGCATCGCCGTGGTGCGTTTCGACCGCGGCGACGGCATCAATGCGCTGTCGCCGGAGGCGCTGCGCCAGCTTACCGACGCCGCCCGCAGCTTCGAGGATGACGACGCGACCTCGGTCGTGGTGCTGACCGGGCCCAAGACATTCAGCGCCGGCTTCGACCTCAAGGACCCCGAAGGCCGGTCGCGAAAATCCATGGATCTTGGTACGTTGCGTCGGCATTTGAAACTGGGCCCGCGGCTGACGCGCGCCTGGCAGGAGATGGAACAGATCACGATCGGCGCCATCGAGGGCTTTTGTGTCGGCGGCGGCGTGGCGCTGGCGGTGGCGCTGGATTTCCGTGTCATGGCCCGCGACGCCCATATGCGCGTGCCCGAGATCGGGCTCGGCATGAACATGAGCTGGCAAAGCGTGCCGCGGATGCTGCATCTGATGGGACCAGCGCGCACCAAGCAGGCGGTCATCCTGGCCGACCAGCGCATCTCGGCCGCCGAGGCCTACGAATGGCGGCTGGTGGAGGAGGTGGCCGATCCCGGCAAGGCGTTCGATGCCGCGATGGCGCTCGCCGCCAAGGTCGCCGCCCAGCCGCCGCTGTCGGTCGCCATGACCAAGCTCACGGTCAACCGCCTGGCGCACGCGCTCGACGATCTGGCGAGCCATATGGACGTCGATCAGTTCGCGCTGGCGAGCATGAGCGAGGATCACAAGGAAGGCGTCGAGGCGTTCCTGGAGCGTCGCAAGCCCAGGTTCAGGGGACGCTGAGGGCCGTTACCAAAAATGGCGAAAACAACCCCATGCAAAGTAGAACAGCCAGGGCCAGCGTCGCCATTTGCAACGGGCGACGTCGACCAGTTCGTCCTCCCCAGCATGACCGGGGGACCATAAGGAAGGCGTCGAGGTGTTCCTCGGCCGGCGAAAGCCACATTTCAGGGGCAGATAAGTTCAAACGATCACTCAAGGGAGAAACAATATGAAAACAGTACAAGCGATGTTGGCAGAAGCCGAAGCGGAAGTGCCGCGTATCAGCCCGGATGAGGCCAAGGGATTGGTTGGCAAGCCCGATGTGCTGTTCCTCGACGTCCGCGAGCCCGCGGAGGTCGCAACCACGGGCAAGGTGCCGGGCGCGCTCGCCGTACCGCGCGGTCTCGTGGAATTCCGGGCCGACCCGAATTCGGCAATGCACGACGCAGCCTTCGACCGTGCCAAGACGGTGATTGCGTATTGTGCTTCGGGCGGACGCTCAGCGCTCGTCGGCAAGACCCTCAAGGAAATGGGCTATTCCAATGTGCGCAATCTCGGCGGCTTCAAGGGCTGGCTGGATGCTGGCGGCGACGTGGAAAAGGCCTGATCGCGCGTCCAGGCGGCGGCTTATTATCCTGATGCGGCTCCCGGTGTGGGGCCGCACCTATAATTCGCATAAGGTATATTATGGAATATCTTTATCTATAATCGGATCAGATATTTAGGCGAAAATCCTGCCACCCAAGGCCATTAGACGGCCGTACAGGCGTTCGTTTGAACACGAGCAATCCTGCTCCGCCAAAGCCTGTGTTGCCGCCGCTTGCGGACGCTGTAATAAGCCGCGGGTAGATCGCTGACGACTCGTGACGGGCCGTCTCAAGAACAACAACCCTCAAGGGAGAAAACGATGAGCTTTTCACGACGCACGATTCTGAAGGCATCCGCGGCTTCAGCGGTTCTGGGCGGCATCGGCGCGCCGTTCGTGGCGCGGGCCCAGGCTGCCGAGTTTACCTACAAATACGCCAATAACCTCCCGGACGGACATCCCATGAACGCCCGGGCCAAGGAGATGGCGGCGGCGATCAAGGCCGAGACCAATGGCCGGTTCGACCTGCAGATTTTCCCCAACAACCAGCTCGGTTCCGACACCGACATGTTGAGCCAGATCAGGTCCGGCGGCGTCGAGTTCTTCACGCTGTCGGGGCTGATCCTGGCCACGCTGGTGCCGGCGGCGTCGATCAGCGGCATCGGCTTCGCATTCCCGGACTACGATACGGTCTGGAAGGCCATGGACGGGGGCCTGGGCGCCTTTATTCGTGGCGAGATCACGAAAGCCAACCTCGTTGTCATGGACAAGATCTGGGACAACGGCTTCCGCCAGACCACGTCGTCGACCAGGCCGATCAATGGGCCTGAGGATTTCAAGGGCTTCAAGATCCGCGTGCCGGTTTCGCCGCTGTGGACGTCCATGTTCAAGGCGTTCGATGCAGCGCCCGCCTCGATCAATTTCAGCGAAGTCTACTCCGCGCTGCAGACCAGGATCGTCGAGGGCCAGGAAAACCCGCTGGCGATCATCTCGACGGCAAAGCTGTACGAAGTGCAGAAATACTGCTCGCTGACCAACCACATGTGGGACGGATTCTGGTTCCTGGCCAACCGCCGCGCCTGGGAAAAGCTGCCTGAGGATGTGCGCACGATCGTCGCGAAGAACATCAACGCGGCCGGCGTCAAGGAGCGCGAGGACGTGGCCAAGCTGAACGCCGGCCTGCAGCAGGAACTGGCCGGCAAGGGACTCACGTTCAATCAGCCTACCGTGACGCCGTTCCGCGAAAAACTCCGCTCCGCGGGCTTCTACGCGGAATGGAAAGGCAAATACGGCGACCAGGCCTGGGAGCTGCTCGAAAAGTCCGTCGGCAAGCTGTCTTAAGTCTCTTGATCCGAAGGCAGCCATGGCTCACGCCGACGCGATTGAAGTAATGGGCGAGGAGGCGGCACAGCCCCCTCCTCGCCGCCGTTCGCTGCTGGCGTCGATCGAGCATACGCTGGGTGTGCTGGTCGAGATTCCGGCGGCGCTGCTGGTGGTCGCCGAGATCGTGATCCTGTTTGCCGGCGTGGTGGCGCGCTACGGGTTCCACCGGCCGCTGATCTGGTCGGATGAACTGGCGTCGATCCTGTTCCTGTGGCTGGCGATGCTGGGCGCTGCGGTTGCGTTCCGGCGTGCCGAGCACATGCGGATGACGGCGGTGGTCGCCAACGCCCGACCCGCCATGCGCGCCTATCTCGACCTGATCGCGACCTCGGCCGCGCTGGCGTTTCTCATCCTGATCGCCTGGCCGGCCTTCGAATACGCCTACGAGGAAAGCTACATCACGACGCCGGCGCTGCAGATCGCCAACGTCTGGCGCGCCGCAGCGCTGCCGGTCGGTATCGCCCTGATGGCGCTGTTTGCATTCCTGCGGCTGCTGCAGGCCCGAAACCCGCGCATCGTGCTGGGCGCGATCCTGTCGGTCGTGCTGGTGATCGGAATATTCTGGCTGCTCAGGGGCACGCTGAAGCCGCTCGGCAATCTCAACCTGATCATCTTCTTTGTCGGCGTCGCCGGCTTCTGCGTCTTCGCCGGCGTACCGATCTCGTTCGGATTTGGGGCGGCGACCTACGGCTATTTGGGGCTGACG
>DAIMKE010000573.1:0-4801 GCA_036721875.1 Bradyrhizobium sp.
CCTGCCGCACCTGCTCGATCTTGAGCTTGCGAAGATCATCGGGCGTGCGAATGGTATCGAGAAGCGGCGTTTTGCTAAATGTGGTCACAGCGATATTCCAATTTTGCATGTCGGTGCGAATAACCCGACGCGAGATGGGGTACGCGTTAACCGCGCAGTGAAAATCCAGATGCCGGGTGCCACCTCGGCGGGCCGGTATCTGATTTGAAGCCTAGACGCACTCCGGACAGAACCAAGTGATATGCATCACGTTGGCCGCTTCTAACCCTTCCCGGTCGTTTTCCTTAGCTATTTGAAGTGCTTGCCGCCGACGAATGGCGCGGCAGGTGCGCTCCTCAGCCCTTAGAACCGTTAAGCTTTACACCAAAGCGACCGCCAAAGCCAACCCGGCGCGAGGGCAGGGCCCCAAGCTTGGGTCGACGGAATATCCCGATTCTTAACCGCGACGGCGGATGAAAAGTTCCGCTTTTTCCGCATCAGCCGTGGCCACGGCGTCGTTTTTGGCGGTTTCGATCTGTTTCCAGGCCGTCTCACGGGCGGCCTGGTTCCCGGTCGCAATGGTCAGCGCGGCATCCGGGGCAGCCATGCGTTCGCTGAGCGGGACCGGTCCGCAGACGATCATGAAAAAGTCGTAGGCATCAGGCCGTTCGTTGGCCATGACGAACTGAAAATGGACGCGAAAAAACTGCCAGCGAAACTTCTCGTAGTGCTCGGGCCTGATGATGTCGCGAAAGCGGACCGCGACGATCCTCGGATTGCGCCTTGCGGTGCCGACATCGATGCCGTGGCCGGCGATCGGATCGAACTGGTAGAAGTTCATCACGTCCTTGCGTGCCTGGCAGTCGATCCAGTCGATCGACGGCTCGACCGCCAGCACCCGCAGATGTTCGCGGAATTGCGCCGACACCGCGTGGAAACCGACGATCGGGAAATTTCCGCCCAGCGTCAGCAGCACGATCCGCGGTCCGTGTCGGCCGAGCGCAGGGTCGAGCTTCAGGGCGCGCGCCAGCATCTCGGTGCTCAGGAACGAACCGGAGCTATGGCCGACGATGATGATTTCATCGGCGTCGGTGGTCCGTACGACGTTGACGAGGTGTTGCGCGAAACGATCGATGCGCTGGTCCCACTCCGGACGCTCGCGGCGCGAGAACTCCCAGGTCCAGATCGTGTCGCTCAGGAGATACAGCACGTAGGTGCTGTTCTCGGTGTATTTCAGCATCGTCCCGAGCAGGGCGACGAAAATCGCCAATGCCGCCGCGATGCTGAACAGGTCGGGAATTCCAAGCGCGTTCAGGCCCTTCTCGAAGACAAAGGCGACGCCCGCGGCGCAGGCCGCTTGCAGCAGCAGCAGCAAATGGGGGTAGGTAATGAAGGTTGCGAACCGCCAGTTCGCCTTGCCGAACCGCGCGATCGTGCCCGAAAAGACGAGGCGCCAGTAGATCCAGACCGATTGGCAGACCGTGCGCCAGATCGGAGACGCCAGGTCCTGCTGGATGAAGTCCTCGAAACGAAGGAAATCGTATGAGGTGCGCGTCTGCCAGTCGTCCGCCTTGGTATCGATGCTCCAGGATGCGATCTCGTCGTCGGATGCGACCTTGGGCCGGCTGATGGTTGCCGCGACCTGGTACAGCCGGCTGAACTTCCGCAGTTCGGTCCGGAACATGCGGTAGTATTGCGCCAGCCCGCGCGGATCGTATCCCTGGATGTAGATGATATGGCGGTGCTGGACGCGCACGAATGGTCCCCAAGTTGCGCGGGACTATATCAGCCCGGGCAGGGCGCGAAGAACTAATTCACCCCGGCACTTTGTCCCATCCATGGCGCCGCGTGTGAAATTTGCCTGATATTTCATGCCGGTGCGGCAAAACCCGACGACCGGGCGGACCTCCGGGCGGTCACTGAACGTCGAGCGGCGTACTCCCGGTGACCTGGCCGGCCGCATCCGTCGTGATCTTGTCGACGCGCGCCTCCGCCTGCCGCAACAGCTCTTCGCAGCGGCGCTTGAGCGCCTCGCCGCGCTCGTAGATCGCAACCGATTCCTCAAGCGGCACCTTGCCATCCTCGAGCCGCTTCACAATCGACTCCAGTTCCTCGATCGCGCGTTCGAAAGTGAGCTTCTTGACGTCGGCTTGGGTGTTTTCGGCCATATTGCGTTCCCGGATGCGCCGCAGGCTGCTGGCGCAGAATCAAGCTTATAGCGTTTTCAGGCGAAGCGGGCACCGGTCCGCATAAAGAAAACGTGTGAAAAC
This sequence comes from Bradyrhizobium sp., assembly GCA_036721875.1. Classification (GTDB taxonomy): domain Bacteria; phylum Pseudomonadota; class Alphaproteobacteria; order Rhizobiales; family Xanthobacteraceae; genus Bradyrhizobium. The sequence goes on from DAIMKE010000573.1 coordinate 2,250, forward strand.
AAAGGGCTAAAGGTCAGAAATTCAGGCGCTCATCAACGCGGTGACGTGCGCGGCGACCGACTCCTTGAGCCCCTGCAGGTCGTAGCCGCCCTCCAGCACAGAGACAACCCGGCCGCCGGCGCTGCTGTCAGCCACATCCATCAATTTGCGGGTGACCCAGCCGAAATCCTCCGCCTTCACGTTGAGCGAGGCCAGCGGATCGCGGTAATGCGCGTCAAAGCCGGCCGAAATCAGGATCAGCTCGGGGCTGAATTTCTGCAGTTGCGGCAGGATCAGGTTTTCGAACGCGGCGCGAAACTTGGCGCTGCCGTCTGCCGAGGCCAGCGGCGCGTTGACCATGGTGTCGTGTTCGCCGCGCTCGCCGCTGGCGCCGGTGCCGGGAAACAGCGGCATCTGGTGCGTCGAGGCGTACATCACGGTCGGGTCGGACCAGAAGATGTCCTGCGTGCCGTTGCCGTGATGGACGTCGAAATCGACGATCGCCGCGCGGCCGATGCCGTATTTGCGCTGGGCGTGGCGTGCCGCGATCGCGACATTGTCGAAGAAGCAGAAGCCCATCGGCTTCGAGACCTCGGCATGATGGCCGGGCGGGCGCACCGCGACGAACGCATTGCGGTAGTTTCCTGCCATCACTGCGTCGGTCGCGGCCACCGCGCCGCCGACGCCGCGCATCACGGCTTCCCAGGTGCCGGGCGACATTGAGGTGTCGCCGTCGATGTAGATCATGCCGCTGGCGGGGGCGATGTGCCGGAGCTCGCCGATGTAGTGCTCGCCATGGCAGAGCGCGACGGAGTCCAGGTTGCCTTCCGGCGCTTCGCCGCGCGTGAGCGGCTTGAAGCGGTCTTCCCCCAGCACCTCGGCCACCGCGCGCAGCCGGTCAGGGCGTTCCGGGTGTCCCGGAGGCGTCAGGTGGTCGAGACATGCGGTATGGGTCAGCAGGAGTGTCATGCAAAATCCTGGCGTTAGGAAACGCGCGGGCGCGAAGGGGCTAATCTAGGCCCTTGATGGCCGCTCGGAAAGACCCGGCAAGGAGATCGGGAGAAGAACCCTGGTCTTGGGGTTTGGGTGTCCCGGACGCGGTGCAGCGTCGCTTGACGATGCACCGCAGAGCCGGGACCTCATCGCGGCAACGCGTGGACCCCGGATCACAGCGCATCACGCCGAAGGGCGGCGCGCTGCGCAGCATCAGGGGAACGTTAGTTCAGGCGGATGATGCGGTCCACCGCGGTCGGGCCGATCGGACTATTAGCCCTGAAATAGCCGTTCAGCGCGTCGATGTCGTAGATCCCCGTTAGTGGCGCAGTTCCCTGCGTGAGAACGGTGAAGCCGTCGCCGCCGACCGACAGGAAGTTATTGACGGTAACGCGATAGCTCGCGGCGGGATCGATCGTCTGGCCATTCAGCATCATTCGCTCGGTGATGACGCGCTCGCCGTCGGGCTTGGTGCTGTCCCAGGCATAGGAAAAGCCCTTCGAGACCTGCAGGATGCGGGGCCGCTTCGGATCGCGCCATTGCTGTTCCAGCATGTCCTTGATCTGCTTTCCGGTCAGCGTCATCGTCACGAGCTGGTTGCGAAATGGCTGGCTGGCAAACAGGTCGGCGTAGGTCACCGCGCCGCCTTCCTTGTGCGCAACATCGGTGCGGACGCCGCCCGGATTGGTGAAGGCGATGTCGGCGCCGCCTTTCGAAGTGTCGCGCGTTGCCGCGAGTTGCGCGTCCGCGATGATGTCACCGAGCGGGCTTTCGCCGGCACTATTGGGCACGCGCGACAGCGTCTCCGTCACCGAGCCCGCCGGACGGTTGGCGATCGGCGCGGCCACCCTGTCGTAGGCGTCGATCAGCGCGGTTTGTTCGGCGTCCTTGGCCAGCGTCGCGGTGCGGACGATGGTGTTGTCGGCCCTGGCGCTGATGATGTCGCGCGTGGCGGGATCGAGGTTGAGATCGATCGCGGTGACGAGCGTGCCGTACTTGTCGGCAGAAGTCACGAGCCGCTTGTCGATCTCGCAGACATAGGCGCGATGGGTATGTCCGGTGACCACGACGTCGACCGCCCTGTCGAATTTCCTGACGATGTCGACGATCGGTCCGGAAATATCCGGGCATTCGTTGTAATCGCCGGTCGGCAAGCCACCTTCGTGAATCAGCACGACGATGGCCTCGGCGCCGCGCGCCTTCAGTTCGGGGACCAGCGCGTTCACCGTCTCCGCTTCGTCGCGGAATTCGAGGTCGGCGACGCCCACCGGCGAGACGAGGCCCGGCGTGCCCTTCAGCGTCAGGCCGATGAAGGCCACGGGAATGCCGTCGAATTCCCTGATCTCGTAGGCGGGAAGCAGGGGCTTGCCGGTGCGCTTCTCGATCGTGCTGGCGGCGAGGTAGCGAAACTTCGCGCCGGTGAAGGGATGCGGGCCACGGCATTTTTCGACCGGGTGGCAGCCGCCGTTCTGCATTCGCAGCAATTCGTCCTTGCCCTCGTCGAACTCGTGGTTGCCGACGGAAGCCAGCGCCAGTCCCATCATCGACAGCGCCTCGATCGTCGGCTCGTCGTGGAACAT
>DAIMKE010000574.1:0-1372 GCA_036721875.1 Bradyrhizobium sp.
GGCATCGACGATCGCGAGCCGCTGGCTCGGCGAGCGCGTCACGCCGCTGCAGTGGGCCGGATTGCTGCTCGGGCTCGCAGGCGTCGTGCTGATCCTGCATGATCGTCCGATGAGCGGCGAGGCGGGGTGGGGCTGGCTCGCCTCGGGCGTATCGCTGGTCAGCATCACGCTCGGCACGCTCTACCAGCGGCGCTACTGCAACGCGATCGACTGGCGCTCCGGCAATCTCGTGCAATTCGTCGCGGTGACGATTTTCTTCGGCCTTGGCGCGTGGCTTTTCGAGACCAACGTCGTGCACTGGACAACGGAGTTCATCCTGGCGCTAACCTGGCTTGCGGTGGTGCTGTCGATCGGGTCGATCGGGCTCTTGTACTGGTTGATCCGCCGCTCGGCGGCGACCTCGGTGGCGAGCCTGTTCTATCTGGTGCCGGCGGTGACGGCGCTGATGGCGTACGTGCTGTTCGGCGAACGGCTCGATGCCATCGCGATCGCCGGCATGATTGCCTGTGCCGCTGCCGTGCTGCTGGTTAACCGCGGCGCGCCCGCGAAGTCCTAATTGCCGCGGATCGATGCGTAGGCCTTTAACGCGCGTTCACGTCCAACCTTGTGATCGATGATCGGCTGCGGATAGGTCTTGCCGAGTTCGATGCCCGCGCTTGCGAGTTCGAGCGGCGTCGCCGTCCAGGGCTGATGGATCAGCTTATCAGGCAGTTGGCTCAGCTCCGGCACCCAGCGCCTGACGTAGGCGCCATTGGGATCGAATTTCTCGCCCTGCAGGATCGGATTGAAGACCCGGAAGTAGGGCGCTGCGTCCGCGCCGGAGCCCGCCACCCATTGCCAGTTGGCCGGGTTACTTCCGGCATCGGCGTCGACGAGCGTGTCCCAGAACCATTGCTCGCCGCAGCGCCAGTCGATCAGGAGATGCTTGACCAGGAACGACGCCACCACCATGCGCACGCGGTTGTGCATCACGCCGGTGTGCCAGAGTTCGCGCATCCCGGCATCGACGATCGGATACCCGGTCCGGCCGCGCTGCCACGCCTGCAATGCCTTGTCGTCGTACTTCCAGGGAAAGTCGTCGAAGGAGGGCTGCAGGTTGCGGGTCGCGAGATCGGGGACGTCGAACAGGAGATGACGGCAGAACTCGCGCCAGCCGAGTTCGCTGAGGAATTTGTCGATATCGGCGGACAGGCGAGGGTGCTCAGCCGCCGCGAAGCGTGCGGCATGCCAGACCTGGCGCGGGCTGATCTCGCCGAACCGAAAGTGCGGCGACAGACCTGAGGTGCCGTCCCGGTCGGGCCGGTCGCGGTCGCCGGTATAGCCGGCGATGGCGCCAGCGAGGAATGCCTTGAGGCGGGCCTGCGCCGACGCC
>DAIMKE010000574.1:1382-4800 GCA_036721875.1 Bradyrhizobium sp.
GGCTGCCAGGTTTCGCGCAAGCCTCCGGCCCAGTCCGGTCTGGTGGGCTCAAGGTTCCAATCTTCGAGCGTGTCGCTGGCGAGGTCGGGTACGCTTTGCAGCCGCTTCGGTGCCGGCAATGGCTTTGGCGGATCGCCGAGCGCCTGCACCCGCCGCCAGAACGGCGTGAACACGCGCAGGCCACGGTTCTCCTTGTTGCGGATCTGGCTCGGCGCCGCCAGCAGGTCGCCCGGAAAGCGCTGCGCGGCGACACCGATCTCGCCAAGGGCTGCAGCGACCTCATTGGCCACAGCTTCGTGCGGCGATTGCGCGATCTCGTTCCAGTACACGCACCCGGCATCAAGCTCGCGCGCCAGCGCGGCAAGGACCTCAGGCGCGGATCCCTTTCGCAGAACCAGCGAAGCCCCACGCTTCTGCAGGCTCCCCTGCAAGGCGCGGAGCGATTGCGCCAGCCACCAGCGTGCCGCGCCGCCAAGCGGCCGAAGGCCAGGCGCCCTATCGTCGAGCACGCAAATAAACACAACCGATGCGTGTGACCTGGAGGCTGCCTGGAGTGCCGGGTGGTCGGAGATACGGAGGTCGTCGCGATACCAGACGATGCCGGGGCGGGAAGTCGTCATGCGCGCATAGGTTCCATGGATTTCTTCAAACTTTGCCTAGGGTTGTGCCTATTAAGGCGATCGTAAGCAAAACCGGTCAAATTGAGCCCGTTTTTGGGGGATTACTCATTATGACCGCGCGTTCGATTGGAAAGTTCCTGCCTTCGCTGAAGCTTCGGCTTGGCACCAAGGCCGTCATCTCCGCCATTCTACTGATCGCGGTCAATACCGCGCTGGTTGTAGGCGCCGCCCACTGGTCGCTGACCAACGAGTTCGGCGACAGGGCGATGCGCGACATTGAAATGAACTTGCGCACGCTGAGCCTGGCTTTTGCCGAGACCTACAGTGACGCCAAGATCACCCTCAAGGATGGGGTGGTCGCCCGCGCTGAAATGCCGAAGATGCCCGAGTTCAAGGATCACGCGATCGTCGATCGCGCGGTGGGCTATACCGGCGGCAACGCGACCCTGTTTGTCTATGACGAGGCAAGCAACCAGTTCGTCCGCCGCACCACCAACGTCAAAAAGGAAAACGGTGACCGTGCGGTGGGCACCCAGCTTGCCCCCGACCATCCGGGACAGGCCGTCCTGCGCCGCGGGGAGGCTTACAAGGGGCCGGCGACGCTATTCGGCAAGACCTTCATGACCGCCTATTATCCGATCGCGAACCCGGCGGGCAAAGTCATCGGCATCCTCTATGTCGGCATCCCGATGGCGCAGTTCGAGAGCATGCTGTCGCACGCCATCACGAACATGGCCATTGCGGCCGGTGTGGCCGCCCTGCTGGTGATGCTGCTGACCATGGTGCTGGTGCGTCGCGTGACCAAGCCGTTGACCTCGGTCACGGCCTCGCTGACCGCGATCGCCAACGGCAATGCCGACGTCGAGATCGATTACCACGACCGAACCGACGAGATCGGCGAGATCGCGCGAACGCTGGCCGTCTTCAAGAACAATTCGGTCGAGCGCCGCCGCCTGCGCGAAGAACAGACCGCGGCTTCGGTTGCCTCGGCCGAGCAGCGCAAATCCGAACTGAGAGGTTTCGTCGACGAGTTCCAGACCAGCGTCGGTACCATCCTCGACAAGGTCATCAACTCCTCCGGCGAGTTCGAGCGTGTCGCACGGCAACTCACCGACACTGCGCGGACCACCGCCGGCCTGTCGGGCAAGTCGGCCGGCGCATCGGAAACCGCGTCCGAGCACGTCCGCACCGCTGCGACTGCGTCCGACGAACTCTCCAACTCGATTGCGGAAATCACCCGCCGGGTCCAGGAGTCCAACGGGATCGCGGCCGACGCCGTCAAGCAGGCGGTCGCCACCGACCAGCGTATCAACGAATTGTCGGAAGCCGGCGCCCGCATCGGCGACGTGGTGAAACTGATCACTTCGATCGCCGAACAGACCAACCTGCTGGCGCTGAACGCCACCATCGAGGCGGCGCGCGCCGGCGACGCAGGCCGCGGCTTTGCCGTGGTGGCGCAGGAGGTCAAGAGCCTCGCCGGCCAGACCGCGAAGGCGACCGAGGAGATTTCCAGCCAGATCGGCAACATGCAGCTTGCGACCGAAGAGTCGGTCAGCGCCATCAAGGCGATCGGCCAGACCATCGAGCGCATCAGCGATATCGCCACCTCGATCTCGGCGGCGGTCGAGCAGCAGCGCGGGGCGACGCAGAACATCGCGCAGAGCGTCCGCGCGGCGGCGAGCGGGACGGCGGATGTTGCCGTCAACATCCGCAACGCAGCGCAGGGTGCCGACGAGACCGGCGAGACCTCGAGCCGGATGTTCGCATCGGCCCAGAACCTGTCGAGCGAGAGCCTGCATCTGAGGACGGAAGTCGAAAAGTTCCTCGATCGCGTCCGCGCGGCGTGATCGGGGCGTCGCGGCGGCGGAACGCCGCCGTGAAACCTGAGGCCTCCAGATTCGTAGTTTGTCTATACTGCGAATGATTGCCCTGGATTTGCGGGCTGGAGGCCACCGTGAACCGATACGCCGTGCTCTATCTGGTGACGCTGTTCGTCATCGTACCCGTTGATTTCCTGTTCCTCGGCGTCATCGCCAAGGGCTTCTTCACCTCACAGGTCGGGCATCTGCTGGGCGAGATAAAGCCCGTGCCGGCGGTCCTGTTTTACCTGGCCTATGTCGCGGGCATCTTGACCTTCGTCAGCGGTGGCGGCGGCGCGACCTGGCAATCGACGCTGCTCTATGGCGCGCTGTTCGGCTTCTTTTGTTACGCGACCTTCGAGCTCACCTCGATGTCGATGCTGAAGAACTGGAGCTGGGCGGTCGTCGTCGTCGACATTGCCTGGGGGGCGTTCGTAACGGCGGTCTCAGCGACGGCCGGGCTGCTCGTGGCGAATTGGCTGGTGCCGAAAGCTTAGTTCGTCATTCCGGGGTGGTCCGAAGGACCAGGCCTCAGGGGTGCAATTGCACCCCGGGGAATCTCGAGATCCTCAGGTGCGCAATTGCGCACCATAGTTCGAGGCTTTGCATCGCCCCGGGATGACCGCTTCGCGGTCACTTCGGCTGGGGCACGATCCGGATATACGGCTTCGGCGCCTTCCAGCCCTGCGGATAGATCGTCTTCGCTTCGTCGTCGCTGACGGAGCCGGCGATGATGACGTCCTCGCCCTGTTTCCAGTCGGCCGGCGTCGCCACGCGATGCTTGGCGGTCATCTGCAGCGAGTCGATCGAGCGCAGAATTTCCTGGAAGTTGCGACCGGTGGTCATGGGATACACCATCACCAGCTTGATCTTCTTGTCTGGACCGATGACGAACACGTTGCGGACGGTCTGGTTGTCGGCGGGCGTGCGCGTGAGCGG
>DAIMKE010000575.1:0-4793 GCA_036721875.1 Bradyrhizobium sp.
CTTCCAGCCAGTCGAGCAGGTACGCAAAATCGGAATCGGTCTCGCCGGGGAAGCCGACGATGAAGGTCGAGCGCAGCGTCAGGTCAGGGCATTCCGCGCGCCACTTCTGGATCCGCGCCAGAGTCTTTTCCTGCGCGGCGGGACGCTTCATGGCTTTCAGGACGTCCGGGCTCGCATGCTGAAAGGGGATGTCGAGATAGGGCAGGATCCTGCCCTCGGTCATCAGGCCGATGACCTCGTCGACATGCGGGTAGGGGTAGACATATTGCAGCCGGACCCAGGCGCCGAGGTCGCCGAGTTCTTTGGCGATGTCGAAGAATTTGGCGCGGACCCGGCGATCCTTCCACGGGCTGTCGGCGTATTTGATATCGACGCCGTAGGCCGAGGTGTCCTGTGAAATGACCAGCAATTCCTTGACGCCGGCGGCAACCAGCTTTTCCGCCTCGCGCAGCACGTCATTGGCCGGGCGCGACACCAGGTCGCCGCGCAATTTCGGAATGATGCAGAAGCTGCAGCGGTTGTTGCAGCCTTCGGAAATCTTCAAATACGCATAGTGCCGCGGCGTCAGCTTGACGCCCTGCGGTGGCACCAGATCGAGGTGGGGATTGTGAATTGGCGGGAGCGCCCGGTGCACCGCCTCCAGCACGCTCTCATATTGCTGCGGGCCCGTGATCGACAACACGCCGGGATAGGCCGCCTCGATCTGTTCGGGCTCGGCGCCCATGCAACCGGTGACGATCACCTTGCCGTTCTCGGCCATCGCCTCGCCAATGGCGCCGAGCGATTCCTGCTTGGCGCTGTCGAGGAAGCCGCAGGTGTTGACGATGACGATGTCGGCGCCATCATGCCTGCGCGCCAACTCATAGCCCTCGGCGCGCAGCCGGGTGATGATGCGCTCGGAATCCACCAGCGCCTTGGGGCAGCCGAGGGATGTAAATGATATACGCGGCGCTCGTTCCATGTGGTCGCCTGAAACCTAGATCTGAATGTTCGGATATGCGGTTCAAGTAATTGATCTGACGGCGAAATTCAATCCCTTGGCAAGTTCTGTTGATGATGGAGTTCGATGGGCCACGAGCAGGCATGTGCAGTTGTCAGGAGGAGAGCCCGTAGTAGTGTCGATAAGAGTCGATCTGCTGTTGCGGTGTAAAGCCTTCGAAGTCACCGGCGCGCTTGCAGTCTTGCAACAAAGTAAGCACCGCTTTCGCCTCGAGGGCACCACTTGCGCTCAGGAATGCCTCAGTAGCCTCAAAGCCAGCCCCGCAGACAAGCTGAATGTCGATGTAGCTTGCCGCATCGAATGAGGACATCTTAGTGTTATAGATCAGGAAGGCATCACTCGGGATACCAGCCGAGAACAGCTGTACGCACAGGAGCTTCAACGGCTCATTGCTGTCTCGATTACTTTCGGCGATCGCAGATTGGATTAACTGGCGGATTTCCGGAAGATCGGCCGCAACCGGAGTGAGACCGAAGCGGCTGAGCAAATCGTGTTCGTCCATTTGTCGTCTCAGTAGCTGCGAAGCGAAACAAGGCTGACTTCCGGCGCAGCGGCCTGTTGCATATCTAAATCTGCCTGATTGATCAGCACGAACTAGTCCCAATTGCCCACAATTACAAGGCTTTGCCCGGGCTTCTGACGTGCTATGGATGCCCGTCCGGGCCAAGAGTTGATCGATGAGCGCTGAGTCGTCGCCGAAAATCGTCATTGTCGACGAAAGCCCGATCCGGGCCGCGATCCTCGAAGAGGGGCTGCGGGAGGCGGGGTTTACCGGCGTCGTGCATATCAGCGAGATGCAGAGCCTGTTGGCACGGATCTACGCGCTCGATCCGGACGTCATCCTGATCGATCTGGAAAACCCCAGCCGCGACGTTCTGGAACAGATGTTCCAGGTCAGCCGCGCGGTGCGGCGGCCGATCGCCATGTTCGTCGACCAGAGCGATGCGGCCTCGATCCAGGCCTCGGTCGACGCCGGCGTCTCCGCCTATATCGTCGATGGCCTGAAGAAGGAGCGCATCAAGCCGATCCTCGACCTCTGCATCTCCCGCTTCAATGCCTTCTCGAAGCTGCAGGACGAACTTGATCGCACCAAATCCGCGCTCGAGGAACGCAAGGTGATCGACCGCGCCAAGGGTATCCTGATGAAGGTGAAGGGCCTCACCGAAGAAGAGGCCTATGTCCTGATGCGCTCCACGGCGATGCGCGAAAAGAAGAAGATCGGCGAGATCGCGCAATCGATCCTGACCGCCTCGGAGCTGCTGAAATGACGACACCGCTGCATATCGGCTTCATTCCGCTGGTCGACGCCGCCGCGCTGATCATCGCCGTCGACAAGGGGTTTGCGAAGGCCGAAGGGCTCGACGTCACGCTGGTGCGGGAAGTGTCGTGGTCCAATGTCCGCGACAAGCTCAATATCGGCATGTTCGACGCGGCGCATCTGCTGGCGCCGGTCGCGATCGCCTCCAGCCTCGGGCTCGGACACGTCAAGGTGCCGATCGTGGCACCGTTCAATCTGGGCCTCAACGGCAACGCGATCACGGTATCGCCGGCGCTGCATGCGGCCATCATGGGCGAGATCGAAGGCGATGCCGTCGATCCCATGGCCACCGCACAGGCGCTCGCGCGCGTCGTGGCCATCAGGCGCAAAAGCGGCGCGGAGCCGCTGACCTTCGGCATGACATTCCCGTTCTCCACCCACAATTACCAGCTTCGGTTCTGGATGGCGGCGGGCGGGGTCGATCCCGACGAGGACGTGCGCCTGGTGGTGCTGCCGCCGCCCTACATGGTGGACAGCCTCGCCAATGGCCATGTCGATGCGTTCTGCGTCGGTGCGCCCTGGAATTCCGTCGCGGTCGATCTCGGCGTCGGCCATATCCTGCATTTCGTCTCCGACATCCTGGTGCGCGCGGCAGAGAAGGTTCTCGCGGTCAGGCAAAGCTGGTCGGAAAAGAACCCGGAGGTGCTGGCGGCCCTGATCCGTGCGGCATCCCACGCCGCCGAATTCATCGAGGATCCTGGAAACCGCGCCGAGACCGCGCATGTGCTGGCGCGGCCCGAACGGATCGGCGTCGGCGCCGAGGTGATTCAGCGCACCCTCGATGGCCGGCTGAAGGTTTCGCCAGATGGCCAGCGGCGCGAGAGCGGCCGATACCTTCTGGTCGGGCGCGAGGGAGCGGCGCGGCCTGATCCGGCGCAGGCCGCCTGGCTCTACGCGCAGATGGTGCGGTGGGGACAGACGGCGATGCGGCCGGATGCGCTCCGGACCGCCATGGGGGTCTTCCGGCCGGACCTCTACGACGCTGCCATGGGGCGGCAGGAGGCGGCCACGGGCGCATCCGCGGCCATCGGTGCCTTTGCGGGCCCTGCCTTTGATCCTGACGACATTGCCGGCCACCTGGGCGCCTTCAAGATCGGCCGCTGGAAGCCCTGAAGCAATATTGAGCACTTCTTTCCGCAGCTCATTTTTTAGGCGATGTGCCTGCGGAGTAACGATGAAGCCAGCTTCACAGCTTCGAAGTCATCTTCGGAACCGTATGAAATAACACGATATTTTTCCGGAGTCGGTCTGGCACGCAACTTGTATGTTGCAGTGCGGCCAGCCGCCGTGGATGTCGGCTGGACTACGTCCAAGATGGATTTCCGCAGCAACGAAGCTGGTCGGGACCGCTCCAATCCAGCCCGGCCAATGAGGTCAGGCCGGGTGCCAAAAGCGGTCGCACTTTACTTCGTTGACGCCACCACGGGTGGCCGCAGGAGCTTCGTCGCGCACCATGAAGATCGAGACGCTAACAGTCGATTTTACCGACGAACAGAAACGCTACCTCGAAGGCTTTACCACCGGGTTGCAGATCAGCCGGGTGGGTCGCGGGCTCGGCTCCGCCGCCGGCAAGGCGAATGCCGAACCGACCGGGCCGGATGCCGCGCATATCAAGGCGCAGGACAGGGTCACGGCTTCAGGCAAGAAGCTCGCCGACCAGGAGAAATTCAAACGCGAGGAGCATCCGTTCGACGCCTATCCGCGGCTGAAGCAGCAGGCGCTCGACAACGCCGTCCCAAACCCTGCGGACAATTTCCGCTGGCGCTATTATGGCCTGTTTTACGTTGCGCCGGCGCAGGATTCCTACATGTGCCGCTTACGGATCCCGAACGGGATCGTGAAGCACTGGCAGTTCGCCGGACTGGCCGACCTGATTGAAAAACTGTGCGGACCGTTCTGCCACGTCACCACGCGCGCCAATCTGCAGGTGCGCGAGATTCCGCCGAAGCACGCGGTGGCGCTGATCGAGGGCATCCAGGACCTCGGCCTGTGCTCGCGCGGCACCGGCGCTGACAACATCCGCAACGTCACGGGCACGCCGACGGCCGGGATCGATCCGCAGGAGCTGTTGGACACCCGCGAATATGCCCGGGAGTGGCACTACCATATCCTCAACGATCGTTCGCTGTACGGGCTGCCGCGCAAGTTCAACGTCGCCTTCGACGGCGCCGGCAAGATCGCGGTGCTGGAAGACACCAACGACATCGCGTTCTCCGCGGTCGAGGTGAAAGACGGCTTTGGCGCCGAGCCCGGCATCTGGTTTCGCCTGGGGCTCGGCGGCATTACCGGCCACAGGGATTTTGCCAAATACGGCGACATCATCGTCAAGCCGGCGGATGCAACAAAGGTGTCGGACGCCATCGTCCGCGTCTTCATCGAACTCGGCGACCGCACCAACCGCAACAAGGCGCGGCTGAAATACGTGCTCGACGGCATCGGACACGACAAGTTTCTCGCGCTCGTCGAGGAACGGCT
>DAIMKE010000576.1:0-4790 GCA_036721875.1 Bradyrhizobium sp.
CCGGGTCGAGCAGCGGCGGGCCGGGGCGGAGATCGGACGACAACATGTCCAGCGGCAGTGGCTCACTGGTCCGCTGCGACCGGTCGCGCTCCTTCCGCGACGTCGAGGAGAAGAACAGATTGCGCTTCTGCTTGGGAACCTGCGGAGGCACCGTGTCTTCCGGAAACATCGGCTCGGGAATCGGATGGTCGCGGAGGACGTCCTCATCCTGCCACGGCGGCGGAGCTGCAGGGGGGGCGCCGGCCTGCGGCGCGACCGGCTGGTCGCGGCCGGACGGGAAGGCGTCTCCGGCGGCCAGCGCAGCCGCGATCGCGGCTTCGGCATCCGTCTGCAATGCGACCGGACCAAGCCCTCGCGCGACGTTCCGCAGTTCCCTGACGGCGATCCAGAGCGCGAACATGATCGCGCCGGTGCAAACGCCCATCACGCCGGTGACAATGAGGGTATTGCCGGTACTGAATTCCTTGATCGGAATTCCAAAGCCGATCGCCAGCAGGCCCGTCAAAGCAAGGCCGATGCCGACGACCAACATCACAAACATCATCGAACCAACCCCCGCAGCCGCGTCCTACAAGCTCGCAAACCGCCCCCATGCCACGATAGCGTCATATTGCGTGCATCGCCAACCGGCAATTGAGCACAGCGTTCCGCAACAAAGCGTTGCCCCCATGGAGTTTCGTGGGCGCGGGCGGTCCGCATCATTCAGGTCCCGTTCAGCGGGCTGGCCGTAATTGTACCGGCTACCATTTACCGCCCTTTTGTTGCAATGCATCAGGGCTTTACGCCACAATTCCCAATTACTTGGTAATGGAACTACGCTATATGGGTACCGGGGAATGAGGCTCAAGAGCTCCGTAGTTGGGCCATAGGGGACACGCCGGGTTACCAATCCATGTCATCGATCACGACTTCCGCCCTCGATACGCCTGCGCGGCGCTCGGTGGAGCGGACCTGCGACGACCTTGCCGTCTTCGTGCTCGCCGCGGTCACCTTGATCGCGGGTCTGACCTTTCGTGACTACGGATTAGGCTGGGATGACTACACCCACGCCGAATACGCGGACCTCCTGCTGCGCATGTTCGGTTCCGGCTTTAAGGACACCGCCGCGCTGTCGTTTGCCAATCTCTATATGTATGGCGGCGGCTTCGACATGGCCGCGGCGCTGCTGCACAAGATCATCCCACTGGAACTGTTCGAAACCCGCCGCCTGCTCGGCGCCGTCGTCGGCCTGATCGGCCTTGCGGTGACGTGGCGGCTGGCGCGGCGCGTCGGCGGCCCGCTTGCGGGGCTGGCGACGCTGCTGCTGCTTGCGTTGTGTCCGATCTTCTACGGGCACATGTTCATGAACCCGAAGGATGCGCCGTTCGCCGTCTCGATGGTGATCCTGATGCTGGGCCTGGTGCGCCTCGCCGAGGAATATCCGAAGCCCTCACCGCGGACGGTGCTGATCATCGGACTCGGCGCCGGACTCTCCATCGGCTGCCGGATTCTCGGCGGGCTGGCGCTGGTCTATGCGATGGTGGGTTTCCTGCCCCTGCTGATCGAGGAAGTCCGCACGCAGGGCGCGCGCAAGGCCATCCATCGTTTCGGTCATGTCGTCTACGTGCTGCTGCCGGGCCTCGTCTTCGGATACCTGGTCATGGGGCTGGTGTGGCCGTGGTCGATCATCAAGCCTGGAAATCCGTTGCAGGCCCTGACCTATTTCTCGCATTTCTTCGAGAAGCCCTGGAAGGAAATGTTCGACGGTGCGCTGGTGTCGGTCCCCGACATGCCGTGGTCGTACCTGCCGACGCTGTTCGCCCTGCAGCTTCCCGAAGTGCTCATTGGTCTCCTGGTTGCGGCCATCGTGGTCACCTTCATGTCGCTGGCGCGCAAGGACGTCCCCTCGCGCCGCAAGACCATCCTCCTGATGCTGACGATGGCGGCCACGCTGCCGCTGGTGATCGCAATGGTGAAGCGCCCGGCGCTCTACAACGGCATTCGGCATTTCATTTTCGTCATCCCGCCGATGGCGGTGCTCGCTGGTGCCGCGTTCGCCTGGACCATGGAGTGGCTGAAGGTCAATCACCGCCGCTGGCAACCCGCGGCGATGGCGGTGTTCTCGTTCGGTCTGCTGTTGCCGCTCAGCGAGATGATCCGGCTGCATCCCTACGAATACACCCATTTCAATCACATCGCCGGCACGGTGCGTTCCGCCAACAATTTCTTCATGCTGGACTACTGGGGACTGGCGCTGAAGCAGGCGTCCGACGGCCTGCGCGAAGATCTGGTCGAACGGCAGGAATCGCCGCCACAGGGACGCAAATGGAAGGTCGCGGTGTGCGGCCCGCAGCGGCCGGCGCAGGTGGCGCTCGGCCCGGAATTCACGATCGGCTGGGACAGCCAGTCCGCCGACTTTGCGATGACGCTCGGCGAGTTCTACTGCAAGGGCCTCACTGCGCCGGTCATGGTGGAAATCAAGCGCGACGACGTCGTTTTCGCGCGCGTGTACGATATCCGCGGCCGCGGTATCTCGACGTTGCTGGCCATTCCGGCGCCGTAACCCGGCAACGGCATGACTGCCATCCGCGACACCTGCCTTGCTGCCATCCTGGTGCGGGGCTAGCCTCGCGCTCGAAATCAACCCATTTTCGGGAGAAGCAGCCATGTCGCCAGCCGAAGCTCGCCTGAAGGAAGTCCACTCCGGCATGACGGATGCCGAGTGGAACCAGCGCGTCAACCTTGCCGCCTGCTATCGCCTCGTCGCGCTGTATGGCTGGGACGATCTGGTCGACACCCACATCTCGGCGCGCGTCCCGGGCCCCGACCATCATTTCCTGATCAACCCCTACGGCCTGATGTTCGAGGAGATCACCGCATCGAGCCTGGTCAAGGTCGATCTGCACGGCAACCAGCTCAGCGAGAGCGAGTACAGCATCAACCCGGCGGGCTTCACCATCCATTCGGCCATCCACGAAGTGCGCGAAGATGCCGGCTGCGTGCTCCACCTGCACACGCCGGATGGAACGGCGGTGGCAAGCTGCATGGAAGGCCTGCTGCCGATGAACCAGACGGCGCAGTTCGTCACCCACGACCTCGCCTATCATGATTACGAAGGCGTGGCGCTCGACCACGACGAACGCCCGCGGCTGCAGAAGGATCTCGGCGACAGGAACCACATGCTGCTGCGCAATCACGGCACGCTGACGGTCGGCCGTTCCGTCGCCTCCGCCTTCGAGCGCATGTATCATCTGGAGCGGGCCTGCACGATGCAGGTGCGCACCCGCATGCTGGGTCCGACCGCCTACCCTGTCGAGCAGGCCGTGATCGACAAGAACGAGCAGCTGTTTCACAACCACGATCGAGCGGAATTGCGCTCCACCAACCTGGTGTGGCCGCCGCTGCTGCGCAAACTCGATCGCCTCGATCCCGGTTACCGGAATTGAATTTTTCGAATTTTGGTGTAGAATAATCGGTAACTACCTCTGCACGACCGAATCCAAACGCCGCCCAATTCCGGGCGGCGTTTTATTTTGGTTCGTAGGATGGGTAGAGCGAAAGCGAAACCCATCATCTCACTGCGCTAAGATCGCTCGCCAAAGTTCTTTCCCAGTTCCGCAAGATCACCTGCCCAATCGTCGGGGTAGATTCCGAGTTTCACCATGCGGTGGAACGATGAATGCGGCCAATCCCTCTCGCTTTACGAGGCCATGCTTGACCGGATTGATGTGGACGTAGTCGATGTGACGCGCCAGGTCTTCCTCATTGCGAATAGTGTGCTCCCAATAACGTCGTTGCCAGATGCCGCGCTCGCGCTTGGCGGCGCGGCTAGCCGAAATGGGCTCATCAACGGCAAAGTTGCGTGAGAACGTCGATTTGATTAGCCGCCAGCGCGTCGCAAAATCGCGATCGCCTTGAGGCATCGTCCAGACCGCATGGAGGTGGTCCGGGAGAATGACGACGGCATCGGAAAGGATGACGTTGTCCCGTCTCGCGAAATGCAGAACGCAACGCGTCAACGTGTTCGGTCAGAAGGCGCAGTCGTCGATCAGCCAGGTTGACCGTAAAGAAGAAACAGCCGCCAGGGATGAAATTGCGACGGTATGAGGTCATTAACTGCTCGGATGACGAAGTGATGGGTTTCGCTGCGCTCTACCCATCCTTGTATTAGTGCGTTGGTCTATCCTGACATCGTTCCGCGAGGAATGGCCCAGCCTGGGCGGCCACCCGGGCTGGGCCGCCGATTGATCGGATCGATACCCATCGAAGCCGCAAGGGCTGTCTTTGTAGCAAGATCGCGATCGGCACTTCACCGGGACCCGCATGGTTGAAGGAACTTAGGGTTCGCATCACAAGGGAGGGTCGATGAAGATGGCCAAACGTACCACGATCTGTGCCGGGATCGATACCGGCAAACGGAAGCTCGATGTGGCGCTCGCTGGCAAGTCGGAGCAGTTGCAGATCGACAATACGCCTGAGGGTTACAAGGCGTTGTTGGATTGGCTGCGACGGCATCGGGTCAACCGCATCGGGATTGAAGCGAGTGGCGGCTATGAGCAGGCCGTTGTCGCCGAACTGCGGCGCAAGAAGATCGTCGTGGTGGTGTTCCAGCCGGCGCAAGTGCGCGCCTATGCCAGGTTCCACCTTCAACGAGCCAAGAACGACAAGATCGATGCTGCCCTGATCGCGGCCTGCACCGCTGCGGTGAAGAAGATCCACGCCGCGCCGGATGCGCGATTGCTGCGGTTTGCCGAGCATCTGACCATGATCGATCAGATCGGCGAGGATATCGCACTCCTCAAGAACCGGCT
>DAIMKE010000577.1:0-2816 GCA_036721875.1 Bradyrhizobium sp.
CGCGAGCCCCAGGATACGGCGGATGATCTTGGCCGCCGCAAATCCCATGGTGTCGCCGAACAGCCGCTCCATGTAGGCCTGCCGCTCGGCCTCCAGCCGCGCTGCTCCGGCCTCGGCTGCGAACAACGTCGCCGGATAGGCGTCGCCACCGGCCTGCGTCCGCCACAGATCGAGGAACTTACGGGCAAACTCCGTCCAGACGCTCTCTACCGTCTCCAGCAGCCACGCCTCGAAAGCACGCCGGTCGCCCGGCGCCTGCTCGTGGCCGGCGGAAGCGAGATACGCCATCAGCAGATTGCCGATGACGGCGCCTATATCGAACCCCATCGGTCCATAGAACGCGAACTCTGGATCAATCACCACAGTCGCCTGTTCCGTCACCATGATTGACCCGGTGTGAAGGTCGCCATGAATCAAGGCTTCCGGTGTGTTCAGGAACCTCAGCTTCAGCCGCGAGACTGCGATGTGCAGGTCAAAATCATCCCGGAATCTGGCCGCCGTCGCATCCAGCCACGGCTGGGTCCAGCGGTTCTGCTCGGCCACCCGGTAAGGGTCAGTGAAGATCAGGTCCTCAGTGATCTTGCATAGCGCATGGTTGCCGGCGAACGCGGCGATCCCCTCCTTCTTCTCGGCGGCCGGCACCGCGAGATCGGAGCTGAGGTACAGGGTGCGCGCCAGGAACGTCGTGATGTCGTCTACGAAGCGCGGATAGTTGATGCCAGCAACGAGCCCCTTGCGCATGATGATGTGCGGCTCGAGCAGCTCCATCACGACGAGGGCGAGCGCTTCATTGTGGTGCAGCACGGCCGGCACCAGCCCGGGCGCCAGCCGCGCCTGATGCGTCAGCGCGAGATACTCGTAATGCGAGCGCGACAGCGGCAGCGGCCAGCTTTCGCCGACGAGCCGCACGTAAGGCAGCGCCTGCTTGACGGCGACCCCGCCCGAGGTCCCCTTGACGATGAACACGAGGTTCAGGTTGCCGTCGCCGACCTCGCTGATTGACCACGCGGCCGGCGCGCCGCCAAGCCTGGCCGCGACTGCGGGGACCCCTGCGAGGTAATCCCGCAGGTCGGCCTCATGAAGAATTCGGTATTCGTCCTGCCGGGGATCAGCCAATGTTCGATGCTGTGAACTCATCGCAATCTGCCCCCCTGCTGGCCCGGGAGGCATCACGCACTCCCGCTCCCGGAAATTCGATCCGGTGTCGGCCTTTTGTTGACGGGATCATAGACGGGAAACCGCCCGACGCGAAGCAGGCGCTAGGCGAGTTGCGCGAGCCAGATGGTGTGGCCGCCGCAGGTAGGGTCCTCCGCGACATGCGACACCACGCGAAACCCGTTTCGATCGAGCAGCGAGCGATACTCGGCGGGGTCGAGGCTCGCATGATACAGCGGCTCGCCGCCAAGACTCCCGATCGCCTCGCCATGCGCCGGGCCGCTCGTGAACATCAGCGCCGCGTTCGGCGCGGCGTGGCGGCGAAATACCGGAAACATCCGGCGCTGGTCGTCGTAGCCGAGGTGAAAGAAACTGTCCCACGCCAGTATGCCGGAAAACTGTCGCGGCAAGGCAAGCTCCCGCATGTCGGCGACGATCCATTGCTGCGTCGGAAACCGCCCGCGGCAGGCATCGATCATGGCGGCGGATGAATCCACGCCGAAGACGGGATGGCCGAGCCCGATCAGGTAGCCGGCCATCGGTTCTGCCGATCCGCAGCCGATATCGAGGATCGGCGCCGCCCGCGGCAACAGCGCACAAAACCGGTCGAGCCAGGGTTTTTCGAACAGGCTGGCCGTAGCGCGGCTCTCGATCCAGTCCCGCGCCTTGCGCTGGTAGAGATCGATGATCCCGGAGGAATCCGACGTCATCACGGCCTCAGGAGTCGCGCATGGAACCGATCTCGCGTATCGCCCACGCTTAGAATGTTTCCCGTTCCAGGAAATTCGAGCCGATGTCGGCCTTCTTCTTGATCGGGTCGTAGTCGCAATAGACGCTGTCGGCGACCAGCGTATAGCTCGGGATGATGGTATCCTTGTTGAGCTTGACGGACGTGACGCCAATGACGGCGGTCTGTTTGGCACCGTTCCACTTGAACGGGGTCGTGCTCTGCGCCTTCTCGCAGGCGGCGACCGCATCGGCGAGCACCTGCCCCTCGACGAAGGCTTTCACAGTTCGCAGTTGCCCGAGTGTCTTCCAGTTCACGTAGAACGCCCCGGCAAGGCCGGCAGCAAGCAGGACCACGAGTGCCAATAGAATGCGTTGAAGGTTCATCGTTATCCCCCGCCCGATACGCTGGATTCTTGTTTTGACGCGTTTTCTTCACGCGAACCGGCATCCACTTCGCTCGAAAACGCTCTGGACTAGAACGGAAATCCCATCAGCTTCGACAGCCGCTCGATGTTGAAGTAGCCCTGATAATAAGCCCACATCGCGATAGCGAAAATCACCGCCGATATCAGCGTGGTCATGATCAGCTTGCGGCCCATGCGCGCCAGGATCGGCGCGCCGGGGTCGGTGCCGGGCGCACTATCGCCGTCCTCGTGCTGGCTGCGGACGCCGAACGGCAGCGTCAAAAACAGCACGAGCCACCAGATCACGAAGTAGACCGCAAGCCCCGTCGAGATGGTATAGGCCATCGGGCGTCAGGCCTGCTCGATTTCGACGAGCGCACCGGAAAAATCCTTTGGGTGGAAAAACAGGACCGGCTTGCCGTGGGCGCCGATCTTGGGCACGCCGTCGCCGAGCACGCGCGCGCCCTCGCTGATGAGCTTGTCGCGCGCGGTGATGATATCAGGCACGTCGTAGCAGATGTGGTGGAT
>DAIMKE010000577.1:2826-4788 GCA_036721875.1 Bradyrhizobium sp.
CAGGTCCGGATGCCGCCGTCGGCGTTGCGCTCGACGAATTTTGCGATCGGCGAGGCCTCGCCGAGCGGCTGGATGAATTCGATCTTGGTATTGGGCAGCGTCACGAACACGGTGATGACGCCGTGCTCCGGCAGCGGCACCGCGCCGGAGATTTCCGCGCCGAACGCGCCGCCATAGATCTTTGCGGCCTTTTCCGCGTCCTTGACCGCGATCGCAACGTGATTGAGCCGGCCCAGCATGACACTCCACTCCCTGTATCCAGCGCGTCTTCCCGGTGGGCCCCTATTCGGCTCGCCCGGAAAGACCTTCTACCTCAAACGGTCAGAACATGAACGAGGCAAATCGGCTTCTTGCCCCAATGTTCGTTGATGACGGCCCGCACCGCGCGGCGCACCGATTCCGCCATCGCGTCGGGATCACGCCGCCGCGCCCGCGGCAGGCCCTCGACGGTCGATACCACCGTATCGAACACGATCTCGTCGATCACCTCGCCGGCGGCATTCTTCTCGGGGATACCGACCAGATCAACCTCGGGATCGTCGGCCAGTTCGCCCTTGTCGGTGACGGCGATGGCGACGAAGGCGCAGCCCGCAAATCCCATCCGCCGCCGCTCGACCACGGCGCGGGATTTTGAATCCTCCAGGATGTTGCCATCCTTGTAGAGCCGCCCCGACGGCAGTTCGTCGATGATGGCGGGATCGCCCGGGCCGAGCTTGACCAGGTCGCCATTGCGGCAGGTCAGCACCTTGGGCACACCGGCGGTGCGCGCCAGCTTGGCGTGCTCGGCCAGATGCAGCGCCTCGCCATGGACGGGGATCAGGATCTGCGGGCGCACCCATGAGATCATGTCGCGCAGCTCGTCCCGGCGCGGGTGGCCGGAGACGTGCACCAGGTCGGTGCGGTCGGTGATGACCTCGATGCCCTGCGTAACCAGGCCGTTGATGATGGCGCCGACCGCCTTCTCGTTGCCGGGAATGGTACGGGAGGAAAAGATCACGCAGTCGCCCTTGTTCAGCGTCACCTGCGGATGGTCGTCGTTGGCGATGCGCGCCAGCGCCGCGCGCGGCTCGCCCTGGCTTCCCGTACAAAGCGCCAGCACCTTGTCCGGTGGGAAATGGCCATAGAGGTCGGCGCCGCGGAAATTCTGTACGCCCTCGAGATAACCGGTCTCGCGGGCGACCTGCACCACGCGCTCCATGGCGCGGCCGACCACGACCACCTCGCGATCGGCGGCTTTCGCGGCGTCCGCGACCGCCTTCAGGCGGGCGACGTTGGAGGCGAAAGTTGTTACCGCGACCCGGCCCTTGGCGGCCTTGACCAGCTTGGTGATGGTGGCGGCGACCTCGGTCTCCGAGGGAGAGCGTCCTTCCCGCACCGCATTGGTGGAATCGCCGACCAGCGCCAGCACGCCGGCATCGCCGAGTTCGCGCAGGCGCTTCTCGTCGGTCGGCAAACCTATGATGGGCGTCGGATCGATCTTCCAGTCGCCGGTATGCAGCACGACGCCGGCCGGGGTGTGAATCGCCAGCGCATGCGATTCCGGAATCGAATGGGCGACCGGGATGAACTCGACGCTGAACGGCCCGAGATGGACGCGGCCACCCGACGGCACCACGGTCACCGGGATCTTCGGCGGATTGCGCTCGGCGGCGCATTTGGCCTCGAACAGTGCGGCGCTGAATTTGGTCGCGTAGACCGGGCACTGCAGCCTGGGCCAGAGGTCTATGATTGCGCCGAAATGGTCCTCATGGGCGTGCGTCAGCACGAGGCCCATCAGGTTCTTGCGCTCCTTCTCCAGGAAGCGGATGTCCGGCATGATCAGGTCGATGCCCGGCAGGTGTTCCTCGTCACCGAATGAGACACCGAGATCAACCGCGAGCCACGACCGCTGGTGACGGTTGCCGAGCCCGTAGATCGACAGGTTCATGCCGATCTCGCCGACGCCGCCGAGCGGCGCAAAGG
>DAIMKE010000578.1:0-4787 GCA_036721875.1 Bradyrhizobium sp.
GGCTGGCCCGATGCCGGCGCCCAAGCCCGCAGCCAACCGCGCCGAGCGCGCGGCAGAGCGGCGAGGGGCGATCATCGAGGCGGCGATGGACGAATTCATCGCGCGCGGGTTCGCGGCGACACGGCTCGACGACGTCGCCAGGCGCGCCGGCGTCGCCAAGGGCACGATCTACCTGCATTTCAAGGACAAGGAATCGATGTTCGAGGAACTGATCCGGACCGCGATCGTGCCGCTGGTCGTGCGCCTCAGTTCTTCGCCGCCGCCGCCGGGTGCCTCGGTCCGCGACATGGTCGAGGGCTTTGCGGAAAACTTCATCAAGGAAGTGGCGACGACGCGGCGTGGCGACATCGTGCGCCTGATCGTGGCCGAGGGGCCGCGATTTCCAGCGGTCGCCGATTTTTACTACCGCGAAGTGGTGACGAGAGGGCTTGCCGGCATGCGTGCCCTGATCGAGCTCGGCATCGCACGCGGCGAGATCAAGCAGAAGAACCTGGCGCGCTTTCCGCAGATCCTGGTGGCGCCCGCGATGATCGCCGTGATCTGGCAGAGCCTTTTCAGCAAGCATGCGCCATTGGATGCGATCGAGATGTTTCGGGTGCATCTCGACCTGATTTTTGGCGAACGGAGCACGACATGATCTCGTGGCGTAAGATAACGCTGCTGGTGTCACTGGCGCTGGCGACAGCGCTCACCGGTTGCAAGGAACGCAGGGATCCCGGCTTTCAGGGTTGGGTCGAAGCGGACATGATCTTCGTCAGCCCCGATGAAAGCGGGCGCGTGACCAGGCTCAATGTGCGCGAGGGCGACGAAGTGAAGCCCGGCGATCCGCTTTATTCGGTCGACGACGATCTGCAGCAGGCGGACCTCAACCAGAACAAGGCGACGCTGGCCAATGCGCAACAGACCTACGATCGCGCGTCGTCGCTGAGCAAGACGGGCTCCGGCACGCAGGCTGCGCTCGACTCAGCGGTCTCGGCGTTGCGCGTCGCGGAAGCCCGCGTCAACACCTCGCAGACCCGGTTGGCGCGGCGCAGCGGCTTTGCGCCTGTCGGCGGCACCATCCAGCAGATCTATTTCCGCGAAGGCGAGATGGTGCCGGCGCAACGGCCGGTACTGTCGATCATGCCACCCGGCAACATGAAGCTGCGCTTCTTCGTGCCGGAGGCGGAGCTGCCAAAGCTTTCGATCGGTGACGAGGTGAAGGTGACCTGTGACAATTGCGCGGGCGATCTCACGGCGAAGATCTATTTCATCGCCACGTCAGCCGAGTATACCCCGCCTGTCATCTACAGCCTCGATGAGCGCAACAAGCTGGTCTATCTGATCCAGGCGCGGCCGAGCCGGCCGGACAGTCTGCGCGTCGGCCAGCCGATCAGCGTGTTCCTGCACCCCCGGACACCGGTGGCGGACAAGCGATGAACGCCGAGCCCACATCAGCACCCGACATCGCGATCAATGTCGCGGGCCTTTCGAAGTCATTTGGCAGCCACAAGGTCGTCAGTGACCTCTCGATGCAGGTAAAGCGCGGTTCGATCTACGGCTTTCTCGGTCCGAACGGCTCCGGCAAGACCACTACCATCCGGATGCTGTGCGGCCTGCTGACGCCGGATGCCGGCGAGGGCACCTGCCTCGGCTACGACATCCGCCGCGACGCCGACAAGATCAAGCGTCAGGTCGGCTACATGACGCAGCGCTTCAGCCTGTACCAGGATCTTTCGGTGCGGGAGAACCTGGAGTTCGTCGCGCGGCTTTACGGCATGCGCGACGCGCGGGACGCGGCGCGCGACATGATCCAGCGGATCGGCCTCAACGGGCGCGAGGAACAACTGGCCGGCGAGCTTTCCGGCGGCTGGAAGCAGCGGCTCGCGCTCGGCGCCTGCACGCTGCCCAATCCGAAATTATTGCTGCTGGACGAGCCGACCGCCGGCGTCGATCCCAAGGCGCGGCGCGATTTCTGGAACGAGATTCACGCGCTCGCCGCCGAAGGGCTGACGGTGCTGGTCTCGACCCATTACATGGACGAGGCCGAGCGCTGTCACGAGATTGCGTATATTGCCTACGGCCATTTGCTGGCGCACGGCACCGTCGACGAGGTGATCGCGAGATCGGCGCTCTCGACCTGGACCGTTACGGGCGGCGATCTCAACGCCCTGGCGACGGATCTCGCTGGCCAGCCGGGCGTCGACATGGTGGCGCCGTTCGGCACCAGCCTGCACGTCTCCGGACGCGACAAACCCGCGCTCGAGGCGACCATCGCGCCCTATCGTGCGAAGGGCGGATGGCAGTGGCAGCACAGCGAGCCGTCGCTGGAGGACGTCTTCATCGATCTCATGACCCGCTCAAGGGATAATTTCCAATGAGTGCCGTCGAAGCAACTGACCGGGACCGGGCCGTCCCGGAGCCACGGTTCGGCTTCTGGCGGCGCAGCTATGCGATGCTGGTCAAGGAATTCATCCAGCTTCGCCGCGACCGCGTTTCGTTTGCGATGATCGTGATGATCCCGGTCATGCAGCTATTGCTGTTCGGCTATGCCATCAACACCACGCCGCGCCACCTGCCGACGGCGGTGTTGATACAGGAGGAGAGCGATCTGGCGCGTTCGGTCCTGAAGGCGCTGGAGAATACCAGCTACTTCCGCTTCACGCGCGAGGTGCATAGTGTCGCCGAGTTCGATGACCTCCTGCAATCCGGCAAGGTGCTGTTCGGTGTCGAGATCCCGCGCGGCTTCGAACGCGCGGTGCGGCGCGGCGACAAGCCGGCGCTGCTGGTCGCGGCGGATGCGACCGATCCGGTCGCCGCCGGCTCTGCGCTCGGCTCGCTCGGCATGGTGGTGCAGACCGCGCTCGCACACGACCTTCACATCGGCGATCCGCCCCAGCTGCCATTCGAGATCAGGGCGCATGCGCGTTACAATCCGGCCGCCGAGTCGCGGCTTAACATCGTGCCGGGCCTGGTCGGTACCATCCTGACCATGACCATGCTGATCTTCACCGCGCTGTCGGTGACGCGCGAGATCGAGCGCGGCACCATGGAGAGCCTGCTGTCGATGCCGATCAGGCCGGTGGAAGTGATGTTCGGCAAGATCATTCCCTACGTGCTGGTCGGATTCATCCAGGCCTCGCTGATCATCGGCATCGGCGTCGGCCTGTTCGGGGTGCCGATACTCGGCAGCATGGTGATGCTGGCGCTGCTGACGACGCTGTTCATCACCACCAATTTGTCGATCGGCTACACGTTCTCGACCATCGTGCAGAACCAGTTGCAGGCGATGCAGCTGTCGATGATGTTCTTCCTGCCGAGCATTCTGTTGTCCGGCTTCATGTTTCCGTTCTCGGGCATGCCGGTCTGGGCGCAGTATCTCGGCGAAGTCCTGCCGCTGACGCATTACATCCGCATCGTCCGCGCCATCATGCTGAAGGGCGCGACCATCCAGAACCTGCAGTACGACACGATTGCACTCATTGCACTGATGTTATTTGCAATGACGATCGCCGTGACGCGCTTCCGTCGCACGCTCGATTGAGGTTATAAATTTCGCGGTCATTCCGGGGCGCCTCGAAGAGGCGAACCCGGAATCTCGAGATTCTCAGGTGCGCAATTGCGCACCATGGTTTCGCGCTCGCGCGTGCCCGGAATGACAGGTGAGGGAATGGCAGGATTCTGGGTCAGGAAGAAAAGCGACCAGGAGTCGGGGGTGTCAGTCGACTTCCGGCGCGCGCTGATGCAGGAGGTAATGAGGACCGAACTGTTGCGGATCAGGGCGCTGATCGCAACCACCGCACTGCTCGCGATCATCCTCGGGATCGTCTACTTGTTCGCGTCCGAGGCGGTGAGCCGCGTCTGGCACGGTAACTTGAGGCCGGAATATCTCTATTCGATCATCGTTCCGTTCATGCTGTTCGAATTGTGGGTACATGGCCAGGTCACGCGCCACATGCAGCAGGGCCGCGATCTTCCCGTGATCCGGCGCTATATCGGCGCGTTGATCGAGACCTCATTGCCGACGGTCGCGCTGGCGCTGCACATCAACAGCATGGGGGCGGTGGCCGCACTCGGCTTCGTGGCGCCGATGATGTATTTCATCTTCATCATCCTCTCTACGCTTCGGCTGGATTTCTGGCTCTCGACCTTCACTGGCGCCGTCGCCGCCGTTCAATTGTTCTGCATGGCGATGTTCTATTATCCGGCGATCGGTGACCAGGCTGAACCCCTCTATTATCACGCTGCCCGAAGCCTGATCGTCCTGATCTGCGGTGTGCTCGCGGGCGCGGTCGGCCACCAGTTGCGGCGGCAGTTCGAGGCGAGCATCATGGCGGCGACCGCGCGCGACCGCATCACCAACCTGTTCGGCCAGCACGTCTCGCCGCAGGTGGTCGAACGCCTGATGGCCGAAGGTACGAAAGCCGACAGCGACATCCGCAGCGTCGCCGTCATGTTCGTCGACTTCCGCAGCTTCACCGCCGGCGCGCGCACCCGCACGCCGCAGGAAGTGGTGGACCGGCTCGACGGCGCCTTTGCCATCCTGGTCGACATCCTCGATCGCCACGGCGGCATCGTGAACAAGTTTCTCGGCGATGGATTTCTGGCCCTGTTCGGCGCGCCGCTGGAGGCGCCGGATCCCGCGCATCGCGCGGTCGCCGCGGCGCGCGAAATGCTGGAAGCGAATGCGCGGATCAACGAGGCGACGAGCTGGCCGCTGCGCATCGGCATCGGCATTCACCTCGGCGAAGTGGTCGCCGGCAATATCGGCTCGCCCCGGCGCAAGGAATACACCGTGATCGGCGACA
>DAIMKE010000579.1:0-4785 GCA_036721875.1 Bradyrhizobium sp.
CGCCGGCCGGCAGCGTCTCGATCCGGCAGAAGCTGACGGAATTCGCGGAAGCCGAGGGGCTGTCGTTGTAGCGAGGCTCTGCCGACGACGCCCGCCCTCTGCATCCGACCCTTGAGAACCACGCCATGCTGCCCGAAGCCAAACTCGACATCCTGCTTGCCCACCACGCCTCGCTGGAGGCTGAACTGCTGGGTCAGTTGAATTCCGAGAAATACGTCCAGATCACCCGCGAGCTCGCCGAGCTCAATCCGCTGATCGACGCCGTCAAGACCTATCGCGCGGCGCGGACGGAGATTGCGGATGCCGAATCGCTGCTGGCGGACCCCGCCACCGATCCGGAAATGCGCAGTATGGCCGAAGCCGAGCTCGAGACGCTGCAGGCGCGCGTCGACGAGCTGTCGCAGAAGATCCGCGTGGCGCTGTTGCCCAAGGACGCCATGGACGACCGCAACGTGATGTTGGAAATCCGCGCCGGCACCGGCGGCGACGAAGCCTCGCTGTTCGCCGGCGACCTGTTCCGGATGTATGAGCGGTTCGCGGGCCTCCAGGGCTGGAAGGTCGAGGTGATCTCGGCCTCGGAAGGCACCATGGGCGGCTTCAAGGAAATCATCGCCGAGGTGCAGGGCCGCGGCGCGTTCGCCAAGCTGAAATTCGAATCCGGCGTGCATCGGGTGCAGCGCGTCCCCGACACCGAGACGCAGGGACGCATTCACACCTCGGCCGCGACCGTCGCCGTGCTGCCCGAGGTCGAGGATGTCGACGTCGACATCAAGAGCGACGATCTGCGGATCGAGACCATGCGGGCGCAGGGTGCCGGCGGACAACACGTCAACAAGACCGAATCGGCGATCCGCATCACGCATATTCCGACCGGCATCGTTGTCATGATGCAGGACAGCCGCTCGCAGCACAAAAACCGCGCCTCCGCGATGAACATCCTGCGCTCGCGCATCTATGACGCCGAGCGCCAGCGCGTCGATGCGGCGCGCTCCGCCGACCGCAAGGAGAAGGTCGGCTCCGGCGACCGCTCCGAGCGCATCCGCACCTATAATTTTCCGCAAGGGCGCGTCACCGATCACCGGATCAATCTGACGCTGTACAAGCTGCCGCAGGTGATCTCGGGCGAAGCGCTCGGCGAACTGATCGACGCACTGACCACCGAGCATCAGGCAGCCCAGCTCGCAGCCCAGGGCGCGGCAGCGTGACACCGGCACAAACCGTCGAGACGGCACGGCGCGCGCTTGCCCTGCAATTCAAATCGGCTGAAATCGATTCCGCCGAACTCGACGCACGGTTGCTGACGGGCCACGTGCTCGGCCTCGACCTGACCGGCATGATCACGGCGGCGCAGCGCCGACTCACGCAAGACGAAAGCGCACGCCTCGAAGACTTCGCCCGCCGTCGTCTCGCAGGCGAACCGGTCGCGCGCATTGTCGGCGAGAAGGAGTTCTGGGGATTGCCGCTGCAACTCGTGCCGGCGACACTGGTGCCGCGGCCCGATACCGAGACGGTGGTCGAGCTGGCGCTCGAGCTGTTGCGCGCGGGCGGCAGCCTCGATCGCCCGCTGCGCATCGCCGATCTCGGCACTGGAACGGGAGCAATTCTCCTGGCGCTGTTGTCCGAATTGCCGGCGGCAACAGGAACGGGCACCGACATCTCCGAAGCAGCGTTGCAAACCGCCACAGCCAACGCTGCGCGAGCGGGTCTCTCGGAGCGCGCGGCATTCATTGCGTGCGACTATGCGAGCGGACTATCCGGCCGGTTCGATCTGATCGTCTCGAATCCGCCCTATATCCGCTCGGCCGATATCGGCAGCCTCGCGCCGGAGGTCAGGAACCACGATCCCCTGGCCGCGCTGGACGGCGGCGCCGACGGCCTGGACGCCTACCGCGCGCTGGTTCCCCAGGCGGCCAGCCTTCTGGCGCCCGGTGCCGCCCTGGTCGTGGAGGCCGGAGCGGGCCAAAGCGGCCAAATACAGGCTTTGATGGTAGCCGCCGGGTTAACGCCCGCCGCCGCCCCAAAGGCCGATCTGGCAGGCATTCCGCGGGCCGTCGCGGGCCACAAAATGGCCCGATAAAGTCCTATTGGAACGCAAAAAAACCTCTTGGAATATCACCCGGGAGCGACTACGTTCCGGTCACAAATCGGTCCCGGGTGGCTGGCCCCGTAGCTAAAAACGGGTGGAAGCCAGAGTTCTCGAAACGAGAGCCCGCCGAGCGAAAGGTTCCGAAACGCAGGTCGAATTGAGCGCAATAGCTGGAGCTGTGCTGCTCTTGACCGCAAAGCGAACGAAAGCCTGATATTGGTCTTGAAGACTTACGCAAACACTCCGTCACGCGAAGTCGTCACGCAAGACGATTAGGCTGGTTTGACTGGCTCAATGATTTGGTCCGGGGCGCGGTAAACGGCGCTGGGTGGGGAACGCGTCTTTGCTGAACGCGATGGTTGGCGAAATCGACGACATGAATTTGAACGGCATCGCGGCCCGGTGCGCTTGAGCGCGCCCGGATGCGATGAGAATACGACGGCAACTGCATAACTTCAGGGCTGGAATAAAAGGCGACACATGAGAAACGGTCAAAATAACAAGCGGATGCGTAACCGGAATAATAATAACAACAACAATAATAATAACCGGCGCGGTCAAAACCCGATGACACGGGTGTTCGAATCGAACGGCCCCGACATCAAGATCCGCGGTACCGCATCCCACGTTGCGGAAAAATACGTCCAGCTGGCGCGCGACGCGCGCTCTTCCGGCGACCCGGTCGCAGCCGAGAATTACTACCAGCACGCCGAGCATTATTTCCGTCTGATTGCCGCTGCCCAGGAGCAGTTCCGCCAGAACCAGCCGCAACCGCGTATCGACAACGAGATGCCGGCGACGGAAGATGGTGAGGACGAAGGCGAGAGTTTTTCGCATTTCGGCCAGGAGCCGGGCTTCGTCCCGCAGCAACAGCAGCCGTACGTGCGTGACAACAATCCGCGTGAGCAGCGCGGCGACGGCCAACCCTACCAGCGGGATCCGCAGCAGCCGCGCGAACATCGTGAGCGGGACCGCGATCGCGATCGCGATCGCGAGCATCGTCCGCAGCCGCAGTATCAACCGCAAAACCAGCCGCAGCCGGTGATCGCCGATGCCGGCGGCGTCGACCGCTTGCCGTCCTTCATCACCGGACCGCAGCCGCAGGTGAACGGCGGGGCCGGCGGATATGAAGGCGGTGCCGGTGGCGAACGCTTCCCGCGCCGGCGACGCCGGCCGCACAGCCCTCGCCCCGACAGCATGGCCGCGCCTGCCGCGCCGAGCGAAGATTTCAATCCGGGAAATGAGTAAGCGATTCGTGTAGTCCTTCAGGGCGGGCAAAGCGCTGTGCGCCTTTGCCCGCCCTGTTTATTTATCCAGCTTGTCCCGCGACGCCGTCGACGACGGCACCAGCACCGGCTCCAGCGACGGAATCAGCCGCGTGCGTTCCCGGCCCGCGGGAATCGCGCGATAGACCTGCTTGGTTGCTTCCACGATATGCACGCCGGCGAACGGCAGCGACAGCGCAGCGCCGGCGCGCTCCCACGCCATCGCCGAGCGCAGAAGCCAGCTATTGCCGACCGGCGGCAGAAACAGCGCCTCGCCCCACGCGGCCGGCGTGAACCAGGTATGCCGCAGCAACTGCGTGATCTGCGCGCGCGAATACGGCCGGCCGTGACCGAACGGCGTGTTGTCGGTGCGCGTCCACACGCCGCGACGATTCGGGATGACGGCGATCAGACGCCCGGACGGCGCCAGCACACGCCAGACTTCGCGCAGCAACCGTTCCGGATCGTCGGACATCTCCAGCGCATGGACCAGGAGGATCCGGTCCACCGCGGCGTCCGGCAGCGGCATTGAAAATTCATCGATCAGGGTCGCCAGCGCCGGACGCGCCGTCGGCCATTTTAGCACGCCCTGCGCCGCCGGCATGAAGGCGATGCAGCGCTCGGAATCCTCGCGAAACAGGCCGAGATACGGCGTCGGGTAGCCGAGCCCGAGCACGCGCTGCCCGGCTGCGTCGGGCCACCGCGCGCGGATGCCGCGGTTGATCAGCTGCCGCGCCACGATGCCGAGGCGCTGCGAATAGAAATCGCGGAGGTCGATCACGTCGATGGTCATGGCGTCAATCTATCATACCGCCTTTGGCTGCGGCGCGGCGAAAATGGCATTGCCGCGCAAGCGTTAACGCCATATTTCGTGCTATCCAATGGGGAGCTGAGCCCTACTCACGGAGCGATCATGGCCGCGGAAATTCGCACCTTTGCCTGCCTCACCGACAATTTCGGCTATTTGATCCACGATCCCGCGACCAAGGCCACCGCTTCGATCGATGCGCCGGAGGCCGCGCCCATCATCAAGGCGCTGGAGCGCGAAGGCTGGACCCTGACGGATATCCTGATCACCCATCACCATGGCGACCATGTCGGCGGTGTCGCCGAGCTCAAGCAGAAGTACAATTGCCGGGTCGTCGCTCCGCACGACAAGTCGACCAGGATCGCCAATGTCGATCTGCGCACCGCCCATGGCGACGTGCTCAAGGTCGGCAGCCTGCTGGTGCGGGTGCTGGAAACCCCGGGCCATACGCTCGACCATGTCTCCTACGTGTTCGACGGCGAGAAGGCGGTGTTTGCCGCCGACACGCTGTTCTCGATCGGCTGCGGCCGGGTGTTCGAGGGCACCTATCCGATGATGTGGGATTCGCTCCTGAAGCTGCGCGCGCTGCCGGACGACTTCAAGCTCTATTGCGGCCATGAATACAC
>DAIMKE010000580.1:0-4784 GCA_036721875.1 Bradyrhizobium sp.
ACTGCGGACAGCGCCTTCGAAAATTCGGCAGCGGACTTCTTGATCTCCGCGACATATTTCTGGTCGCGCCGCAGCATGAAGTCCTTTTCGTTCCGGCGCATCATCAGCATCCAACTGGTCAGGCGCGGGTCGTCGATCTCTTTCAGTTTGGTTTCGATCCCATGGACGGCGCTGCGCAACGCGCCGTTCAACCCCAGAGTTTCGTTCAGGCCCAGCTTGATCTCCGCGCCCACCAGATTGACGAAATCCGCCGCATAAGTCTTGAAGCCGCCATGCGCGAGCTTGACCTTGTCGAGAAGTGCGTCGAACCCGCCGGCCTTGGTCAGCGCTTCCAGCCGGCCGAAATCGCCGTCGATTTTGATCACCAGATTGGCATGCGCCTTGGCGTAGGTTTCGTTGCGGCGCTGCTGAAAGTTCTTCTCGTTACGCCGCGCCTCGAGCATGTCGATCGAGAGCTGCTTGTTGAGATCGGATATTTCCCGCGCGCTTTTCGCGGCAGAACGGGAAGCATCCTGCGACAAGCTTCCCACCTGATAGATCGCGCCGAATGCGAGGACACCGATCAGACCAACGGCACCGATCGCCATGATCCTGTGGGTGAGACGAATGGAAAAGCCACTCATGCGGGTTTCCTGATGTCTTGAAGTAGTTGGTCCGATGCGAACCAGGGCAATAAATGCGCATCCCCACGTGCTGCCGAGCGCGAGCGAATGCCCAATTGATAGGCATCATCAATACAGTCAGTTCTCTCGATTAGTCTTAACGACGGGGCCCGTATAATTACCGAGAGGCGCGCCACGAACCCCGCCAAAGACGCGGACTTGAGAGGCGTCATAGTTCTCAACGGCAGAGTTCAGGCAAGCCGAAGTCGTTAACATTTGGATCAAAGGTCAGGCGACGTACGCGACCGCCGGACCCAAGGGTGGAAATCCAAGTGCGCGGCACCCCTGCCGGAACGATCGGCAACCGATCCGTTGACGCGCCGCTGGGCAATGTCCAGCGGCGTCATCTGCAATTCGGTGCCCGGCCTTCAGGCGGCGCGCACCGACTCCAGGAATTTGGCGACCTCGACCTTGAGGCGGTTGCTGTCGGTCGAGAGCGATTGCGCTGCTGAGAGCACGTGGGACGAAGCGCTCTCGGTCTCGGTCGCGCCGCGCTGTACGTCGGTGATGTTGGCGGAGACCATCTGCGTCCCCTGCGCCGCCTGCTGCACGTTGCGGGAGATTTCCTGCGTCGCCGCGCCCTGCTCTTCCACGGCCGCCGCGATCGCGGAGGAAATTTCCGACAGCCTCCCGATGGTGCCCGAGATCTCCTGGATGGCGCTGACCGACTCCTGGGTCGCGGCCTGGATGCCGGTGATCTGCTGGCCGATCTCGCCGGTGGCCTTGGCGGTCTGCTCGGCCAGCGCCTTCACCTCGGATGCCACGACCGCGAAACCCCGGCCGGACTCGCCGGCGCGCGCGGCCTCGATGGTCGCGTTGAGGGCGAGCAGATTGGTCTGGCCGGCGATGTTGTTGATCAGTTCGACCACGTCGCCGATGCGGGCGGCAGCCTTCGACAGTTCGCTGACGCGGTCGTTGGTCCGTGCCGCCTGATCGACGGCATCGCTGGCCATCCGCGCGGATTCCTGCACCTGTCGGCTGATTTCGGTGACTGAGGACGCCATTTCCTCGGTGGCGGATGCGACCGACTGCACGTTGGTGGAAGCCTCCTCCGAGGCCGAGGCGACCGTGGTGGCGAGTTCCTGCGCGCGCTCCGCGGTCGACGTCAGTGTGCCGGCGGATGCTTCGAGTTCAGTCGAGGCCGACGACACGGTATCGACGATCTCGCCGATCATGGCTTCGAAGTTGCTGGTGATGCTGTCGACGCGGCGGCCGCGCTCGATCTTGGCTTCGGCGTCGCGCGCCGCCTCGGCATCGGCAGCTTTTTTGGCAATCAGCGCATCCTTGAACACCTGCAACGCATCGGCCATGGCGCCGATTTCGGTCTTCTCGCCGCGGCGCATGACCTCCGCCGTCAGGTCTCCGCTTCCCAGCGCCTGCATCGGCTTCACGATCGAGGCGATGCCGTTCGACAGGTCGCGAACGAGATAAAGTCCGACGCCGAAGCCGCAGACCATCACGGCAGCGATAATGCCAAGCACAGTCCAGAACGCGAAATTGTAACCTTCGGCGGCCTGGCGTGTGGCGGTGTCCGCGCCGGTATTGTTCAGGACGATGGATTTCTCCAGGAAGGCATCGGACTCGGCGGCAATGACCGCGACCTTCTTGGAAATGGCCTCGCTGGCCTCGGTGGGAATTCGGCCGATGCTCTGACGCGACAGCTGGATGACCTCCTGGACGCCTGTAATATACTTGTCCCAGGCACGCGACCAGTTCTCGTAGATCGAGCGCTCTTCGGGAGAGCTGATCATCGGCTCGTAAGCCCTTCGATCCTCTCGAGGATCCCGGCCAGCCGCTTGTCGTTGGCCGCCTTGGCCTCGAGCGTTTCCGCCATCACATGGGCGCGGAGTGCTATGCGGAACAGGTTGATGTCCGTGCGCAGTTCGCCGAGCACCCGCACACTCGGAAGCCAGCTCGAGGCGATTTCCACGGTATGGGCGTTGATCATCTGCATGCTGCGGATCGCCAGCAGGCCCATGCCGGACATGGCAACCAGCATGAACGCGATGACGGCGATGACTTTGGCTCTGATCGACAGTTTGGACATTGTTCGCCTTCTGCAAATGAATCTGGCCCGGCGCTCCCGGGAGATACTCGTGCCATCCGAAGCGCCGGATATTTCGCGCGAGCCTATATGGCTGGTTGCAAGCGATGGTTAATTTGCAACCCGTAGAACTACCAAGGCATTCCGCAGCATGACTCGACTGAGAATCTCCGCGCGAGCTGAAGGCATCAAGGGTGCTGAGCCGCGCGGCAGTATTGCCGGCCGGCATTGATGCTGGCAGGACATGAATTCGCGAGCCCGTATGACTACAGGCTCGCTTTTACCGGTATGGATTCTGAGACGGTAGCGGGCGTAACCGCGATCAATCGGTCGAGCGGCGCAGCTCCGGCGCGCCCTCAGCCTTGGCGGGCTCGGCCCTCGCCTCGGACTTCACCGGCTCGAGCTTGGCGCTCTCGACCGGCGGCGTTTGGACCCGCGACGATACCTCGGCACGTGCATCGGCCGAGCGCGTCGGTTCCTCGCGGCGAAGCAACGACCGCGGCCGCGCCACGGAACGCGCCATCAGCATCTGCGACGCGCCCTGGTGGCGGAAGTCGCAGTAGGCGAAACCCATGCCGGAGACGGAGCCGCGGAAAGAGCGATCATCCTGCTTGTCGAGATTGAAGCACGGCTCGAACGGCATCCCCTTGATGGAAGCGCAGACGGCCTGACCACGGACCTGAAGCGTATTGCCGGGAAGCCGTACCCGGCGGATCGGACCCGAGCCGCTGAACTGGACCGAACCGACGGCGCCGAGATCGTCCATGATCCGGCCGGCCCCGCGGGTGCCGTCGAAACAGGTGAAAGCGAAAACCTTGCCGGCCACAAACCTACGGGCCTCGTCGGCATTCATCATACCGGCCAAGGCAGGAACGACCATCGCACTGGCCGTGACGGCCCCCAACACCAAACGCGCAAGCATTGCAGCTACTCCAACATTACAACAGCGCGGGCCCCCGCCTGAAAAATCTTAACCCGCTGCTTACCATATGAACCGTGGCGACATTGAAGCAGCTTGGTTGGTAAAGTCTGAACAACGTTAGGTAATTTTTACCACGATTCTACCGCGGACCTGCCCGGCAAGAATTTGTGCACCGGCGCCAATCACCTGGTCAAGGTTAATTTCGTGAGTGATTTCAGAGAGCTTAGCCTTGTCCAAATCGCTGGCGAGGCGGCTCCAGGCGAGCTTTCGCTGAGGTAGCGGGCACATCACGGAATCGATGCCGAGAAGGCACACCCCGCGCAAAATAAACGGTGCGACCGACGACGGCAGATCCATGCCGGCGGCAAGGCCGCAGGCAGCGATGGCCCCGCCATATTTTGTCATTGAAAGCACGTTCGCGAGCGTGGTCGATCCGACGCTGTCGACGCCGCCCGCCCAGCGCTCCTTGGCCAGCGGCTTGGCCGGGCCCGACAGTTCGGCGCGATCGATCACCTCGGCGGCGCCGAGGCCCCTGAGATAGTCCGCTTCCGACATCCGCCCGGTGGACGCAATGACGTGGTAGCCGAGCTTTGCGAGCACGGCGGTGGCGACCGAACCGACGCCGCCGGCGGCGCCGGTCACGACGATCGGTCCGCTATCGGGCGTCAGGCCGTGCTTCTCGAGCGCCAGCACCGACAGCATCGCGGTGTAACCGGCGGTGCCGATCGCCATCGCCTCGCGGGTCGACATCCCGTCCGGCAACCGCACCAGCCAGTCACCCTTGACCCGCGCCTTCGCGGCATAGGCGCCGAGATGGGTTTCGCCCATGCCCCAGCCGTTGCAGACGACCTTGTCGCCGGCCTTCCACTGCGGATGTGAGGACTGTTCGACGGTGCCGGCAAAGTCGATGCCGGCGATCATCGGAAAACGTCGCACCACCGGGGCCTTGCCGGTCACTGCTAAACCATCCTTGTAGTTCAGCGTCGACCATTCGACGGCCACGGTCACGTCGCCTTCCATCAATTCGGCTTCGTCGAACTGCGTCAGCGCGACGGTGGTACCTTTTTCCGCCTTGTCGATCCTGATGGCCTTGAATGTTCCCACGGTAAACTCCCCGGACTTTAGTGACCGCCACGCGTCATGGCCGGGCTTGTCC
>DAIMKE010000581.1:0-4780 GCA_036721875.1 Bradyrhizobium sp.
CGAGGGCCGTATCGCCGGGACGCAGCTTGTTCCAGGGATTGTCAGCCGACTGCAGCAGCGGCCAGTTGTCCCGGTAGGTCGCGTGATCGGGCAGGCCCAACACCTCGATCGGCGCGCCGCCCAATTGCGTATCGGCGCGGCCGCCGGGCAGGATCGCCTCGACTTCGGGACGCTCGTGCAGCCAAGCCTTGATCTCTGTCGCCTGCACGTCGTTGGCGGCGCTGACATAGACATCCGCCGCCAGCCGGCCGTCGAGCCAGACCAGGAACGTACGGCTGAAACTCTCGACCATGGTGGAGACGCCGACGTTGACCGCCAGCGCAAGCAGCAGCGCCATCAGGGCCAGCGACAGGCCCGACAGCTGCTGGCGGCTGTCGGCCCAGAACCAGACGCTGAGCGGTCGCCGTGCATGCCGCTGACCGAACGACAGCACCAGTTCAAGAAGCATCGGCAGGATCAGCGCCGCGCCCAGCATCAGTGCCGCGAGCACGGCAAATCCCGAAATCAGGGAATCGCCGAACCACAGGAAACCCGCGGCGGCAACGAATGCCGCAAGCGCCACTGCGCTCTGGTAGGTCAGCCAGCGCCGCTGCGCCTGTTGCCATGCATAGGGCTGGGCGGTAGCCAGCAGCGGCATCCGGAGCGCCTTGGTCAGGCTGGCGGCTGCCGCCGCGAGCGCGCCGAGAATGCTGATCACGATGCCCGCGAACCACCATTGCGGCCTCAGCGTCAGTTGCCCCGGGATCTGCGCGCCATAGAGCCCGCGCAGCGATGCGGCGACGTCGGGCAGCAGCACTGCTGCGATGAAATAGCCGCACACCAGCCCGATCACTCCTGCGACCAGCGCCAGCGTCACCAGTTCGGTCACCAGCACGGCGTTCAGCATTCGCGCCGAGACGCCACAGGCGCGCAGCGTGCGCAGGATCGGCAGGCGCTGCTCGAAGGCGAGCCCGATCGCCGAATTGACGATGAACAGGCCGACAAAGAACGACAGCAATCCGAACGCGGTCAGGTTGAGGTGAAAGCTGTCGGTGAGGCGTTCGAGATCGGTCTCGGCGCGGGTTTAAATCAGGCGAAGCCTATCGCCGGCGATGCTTTCAAGCGATGCGCGCTTGCCCGTCGACTTGCCGATCAAGAGGCGCGAGAGTTGATCCGGCATCTTCAACAGGTCTTGCGCGATGCCGATATCAACGACCAGTACGCCGGGCGCCAGTTCCGGCTGGACGCGGAGCGGCGGCAGCATCGCGCCGCCATGGGCCTGGGGCCGCGTGCCCTCGGCGAGCTTGAGATCGGACAGCGTTTCCCGCGCCACCAGCATCTCGCCCGGCGGCATCATGAAGGATCGCAGGTCGGCCTTGCCGACCGCGGGGGCGTTGCCGACTTCAGTCGGAAGTGTCACCGGCTCGATGCCGAGCAGGCGGAACGAACGTCCGTCGATCTGGACGCGGCCTTCGAGCACGGGTGAGACCGGCCAGCCCGCGCGGCGCAGGTCGACGAACAGCTGCTGCGGGAAGGTCGCACTGTTTTGGCCAACCAACATCGCGGTGCGCGTGCCGCCGAAGGTCGCCGCGGCGCGGTCATAGGAAGTGCGTGCCTGCTGGTTGAGCGCCTGCACGCCGCTCCACAGCGCGGTCGCTGAGATCAAGCCGATCAGCAGGGTCGCCAACTGCATCGGATGCCGGCGCCAGTGGCTCAGGAGTACAGCAAGCGTCCACAGTGCGCGTTTCACGCGATCACTCCAGCATGAAGATTGACCTGCCGGTCGAGCGTGGCGGCAAGCCGGGCGCTGTGGGTCACCATCAGGAAGCCGCAGCCGCTGCGCGCCACCAGGTCCCGTGCCAGCGCCAGCACCTCGTCTGCGGTGTCCTCGTCGAGATTGCCGGTCGGCTCGTCGGCGAGCAGCAGCAGCGGCTTGATCGCCAGCGCCCGGCCGATCGCGACACGCTGTTGCTGGCCGCCGGACAATTGTTCGGGATAGCGTTTGAGCAAATGGTCAAGCCCGAGCCGCTCCACCAGTTCGCGGTGCCAGGCGTCGTCGTGGCGGCCGGCGATGCGCGATTGGAACACGAGGTTGTCTTCGACGGTCAGGCTCGGGACCAGGTTGAATTGCTGAAACACCAGGCCGAGGCGGTCACGCCGCAACTCCGCACGGCCGGCATCGTCGAGCTCGGTGACCGGAGCATCGGCCAGCCTGATCTCGCCGCTATCGGCCGCGTCCAGTCCGGCAATCAGGTGCAGCAGCGTGCTCTTGCCGCTGCCGGATTCACCCGTGAGTGCGACGCTCTCGCCTGCTGCGACCGTCAGGTTCACCCCGCGCAGCACCGCGACCACTTCGCCGGCGGCACGGTAGCTCTTGGTCAGGCCGATAACGCGTAGCACGTTGGGATTACCGTTGGTCATGCGCGACGATGGACCGATCTGACCATGAAAATCCCCTGATACGATGGCATGCAACATAACAGCACCATCACGCCAGATCACGGTTTCAATCGCGATATGGCGCGACCGTGATCCGGTTGCGACGCGGCCCAGCGGTACCAGCCACTGGTTGCGGCGGGAGGCCTTCGCAAAATCCCCAGTTGCCTTGGCCGGGAACCCTTGTACCATCACGCCCGGCCGATCTTACAGAGCCTCAAAAGAAAGCTGGACGGGGAAAGCAGCCATGACCGCGCAAGCGACGCCCAAGGAAACGCCGAGGGGCGCCTGGAAAATCACGTTTCTCCTGTTCCTGTTCATGCTGGTGAACTTTGCCGACAAGATCGTGGTCGGCCTCGCCGGCGCGCCGATCATGGACGAGCTGAAGCTCACGCCGGAGCAGTTCGGGTTGCTCGGCTCCTCGTTCTTCTTCCTGTTTTCGATCTCGGCCATCGTGGTCGGCTTCATCGTCAACCGCGTCGACACCCGCTGGGTGCTGCTGGTGATGGCTGTGATCTGGTCGGTGGCGCAGTTTCCAATGGTCGGCACGGTCAGCTTCACCACGCTGGTCATTTGCCGCATCATTCTTGGCGCCGGCGAGGGGCCGGCGTTCGCTGTGGCGGCGCATGCGCTCTACAAATGGTTTTCCGACGAGAAACGCACGCTGCCCACCGCCATTCTTTCGCAGGGGTCGGCGTTCGGCGTGATCCTCGCGGTGCCGGCGCTGAACTGGATCATCGTCAATCACAGCTGGCACTACGCGTTCGGAGCGCTCGGTGTCGTTGGCCTGATGTGGGCGGCAGCGTGGGTGTTCATGGGCAAAGAGGGCCCGCTGGTCAGTACTGCCGCAACGCTCGCTGCCGAACAGCGCATTCCCTATTCCCGGCTCCTGACCTCGCGAACCTTCATCGGCTGCTGCGCCGCGACCTTCGGCGCCTATTGGGCGCTGTCGCTCGGATTGACCTGGTTCACGCCGTTCATCGTCAAGGGATTAGGCTTCTCGCAAAAGGATGCCGGCTGGATTTCGGTACTGCCCTGGGTGTTCGGCGCGGCCATCGTGCTGCTGACGGGATGGATTTCGCAGGTGATGCTGACGCGCGGCTACACCACGCGTGGCGCCCGCGGCGTTCTCGGATCCGTGCCCCTGATCTTCGGCGGGGCGATCCTTGCCGTGCTGCCTTATGTACACGGTGCGGGATGGCAGATCGCGTTTCTCGTGGTTGGTTCCGGGCTCTGCGGTTCGATCTACGTGGTTTGCCCGCCGATGCTGGGTGAGTTCACCCCGGTACAACAGCGCGGCGCCGTGATCGCGATCTATGGCGCGATCTATACGCTCGCTGGGATGATCGCGCCGTTCGTAATGGGCGCCGTGATCCAGAATGCGGCAGTGCCGCTCGACGGCTACATGACCGGCTTCACGATCAACGCCGTGATCATGGTCGCGTCGGGTCTGCTGGGACTGCTGCTGCTCTGGCCCAACACCGAGCGCAAGCGGCTGATGGCCCAGCAAGCGGTGCAGCCGAAATTCGCGTGAGTAGATAACAACTCTTTCGTCGTCCCGGCTCGAGGCCGGGACGACAACGGATTTGGATTCGCTAACTCGCCGCCGCGTTCAGCTGCGACTTCGAGCCCTGCGTTCCGCGCACCAGCCTGCCGGGGCGTGCGCCGGTGGCCTTGCCGCCACGCTGCGTCACCACACCGGAGACGATGGTGGCGTCGTAGCCGTCGACCTGCTGCATCAGGCGACGGCCGCCGACCGGAAGATCGTAATGCACCTTCGGCGGATGCAGGTGCAGTTTGTCGTAATCGATCACGTTGACGTCGGCCTTGAAGCCCGGGGCGATCACGCCGCGATCGTACAGGCCGACCGAGAGCGCGGTCTTGCGCGACTGCGCCGCTACCACGAACGGGATCGAGAGTTTCTCGCCGCGGCTGCGGTCGCGGGTCCAGTGCGTCAGGAGATAGGTCGGGAAGCTGGCGTCGCAGATGATGCCGCAATGCGCGCCGCCGTCGGAAAGACCCGGTACGGCGCTGGGCTCGCGCAGCATTTCGTGGACGGCGTCGAGATTGCCGTCGGCATAATTGAGAAACGGCACATAGAGCATGCCGCGGCCTTCGTCGGTCAGCATGGCGTCGTAGGCGAGTTCTTCCGGCTGCCGGCCCTGGCGGCGGGCCAGCGGGCCGAGCGCGTTTTCGGGCGGCTGTTCATAGTCCGGCGGATTGCCGAGCAGATACATCTTGTCGTAGTTCGGCCGGAAGAACAGCGGATCGTCGGTCGCCGTCGCGCTCTCGCTCAGGATCGCCGCGCGCACTTCGGGCCGGCGCAGATGCGTCAGCCGCTCCGCCAGCGGCAGCTTGGCGATCG
>DAIMKE010000582.1:0-4771 GCA_036721875.1 Bradyrhizobium sp.
GCGTCTGGCTCATCAGCTCGCTGAGGCTTTTCGCGCCGACGCTCTCCAGCATCGCAGCGATGTCGCGGGGCGAGGGGCCGATGTGCCGGCGCACGAAATCGGTGGCGGCTTCGGCAGTGGTTTGCAGCGGCGCGTTCATGGGTGCCTCGCTAGAATTTGCAAAATTCGGTGTCATCGTCCGCGAAGGCGGACGATCCAGTACGCCGTGAATTCAGCGATAAAGCCGAAAGGCCGCGGCGTACTGGGTCGCCCGGTCAAGCCGGGCGATGACAGTGAGAGTGTGGCGGCAGAGCGGTTCATCATCTCACGCCGTGTGCTTGGCGTAGGCGGCCTCGTCCATCAGGCCGTCGAGTTCGCTCTTGTCTGCGATCTTGAGCTTGAAGAACCAGGCCTTGCCGCCGGCGTCGGAATTGACCAACGCGGGTTCGGCGGCGAGTTCCTCGTTGACTTCGAGCACCTCGCCCGAGATCGGCGCGTAGACGTCGGAAGCAGCCTTCACCGATTCGACCACGGCGGCGGCTTCGGCCTTCTTCAGCGAGCGGCCGACCTTGGGCAGTTCGACGAACACGACGTCGCCGAGCTGGGATTGCGCATAATCCGTGACGCCGATGGTGGCGACATCGCCCTCGATGCGGAGCCATTCGTGGTCTGATGTGAACAACGTCGTCATGAAACTTCCTCTGGCGTTTTCAGCGTTTGCAAAGCTAGCGTTTGTAGGTGTTGGCGACGAAAGGCATGGCTGTGACCTGCAGCGGCAGGCGCTGCCCGCGCACCTCGGCAAAGACCTGCGTCCCGTTCTTTGAGAGGGGCGTCGGCAGATAACCCATCGCGACCGGCGCATTGAGGCTGGGGCCGAAGCCGCCCGAGGTCACCTTGCCGATCGGATCGCTGGAAGCGGCATCTGCAAACAGCAGCGCACCTTCGCGCACCGGTGCGCGGCCCTCGGGACGCAAGCCGACGCGGCGGCGCGCGGCGCCTTTCTCAAACTGCACGAGGATTTTCTCGGCGCCGGGGAAACCGCCGGCGCGCGCGCCGCCGGTGCGGCGGCTTTTCTGCACCGACCACTCCAGCGCGCCCTCGACCGGCGTCGTCGTGGTGTCGATGTCGTGGCCATAGAGACAGAGCCCGGCCTCGAGCCGCAGGCTGTCGCGCGCGCCGAGGCCGATCGGCAGCACATCGGCGTTTTCCAGCAGCGCGGTCGCCAAAGCTTCGGCATGTCCGGCCGGCACCGAGATTTCAAAGCCGTCCTCGCCGGTATAGCCCGAGCGCGAGACGAAGCAATCGAAGCCGGCCACCTTGCGCGGTCCGGCATCCATGAACCGCATCGACGCCACGTCGGCACTATATTTCGCCAGCGCGGCTTCGGCTTTTGGTCCTTGCAGCGCGATCAGCGCGCGGTCGGCCAGCGAATCGATGATGCAGTCTTCAGAAAGCTGCGCACGCAAATGCGCCTCGTCCTCGGCCTTGCAGGCGGCGTTGACGACCAGGAACAGGTGATCGCCGAAATTTGCCACCATCAGGTCATCGAGAATGCCGCCGGCTTCATTGGTGAACTGCGCGTAGCGCTGCCGGCCCGGGGCGACCGCGACGATGTCCTGCGGCACCAGCCGCTCCAGCGCACGCGCCGCATCCTCGACCTTGCCGGATTTCGCCCGCAGCGCGAGCTGGCCCATATGCGAGACATCGAACAGGCCGGCGCTCGCGCGGGTGTGCAGGTGTTCCTTCAGCACGCCGGCCGGGAATTGCACCGGCATGTCGTAGCCCGCGAACGGAACCATCTTGCCGCCGCGCGTCACATGGAGCGCGTGCAGGGGAGTGCGTTTCAATGGAGATTCGTTGCGCTCCAGCATCCGTCAGGCCCTCAGGGGTTCCGGAGACCACCTCCGGGAAACCCACCAGAAAGCCCCATCTGTCGCTGTGCCTGAGAGTATTATCCCGTCGGCGGACGCCCCCGGGCCACTGGCCTTCGGCGTCTCTTTCCAGATGCTAGTCCGTCACGCGGTCCGTTTGCCTGAGAGTTTCCGGGGCGGTTGCTCCTTCGGCGCCGGCGCTGAAGCCGATCTCTCCCGACGTGACGTCTTGAACAGATGGGAAGAAAACACAGGCTTGCCAAGCCTGTCAACGCAGGCGCAGCATTATCAACGGGACTTGCGCGCCTATCTTGTGTGCTGCGGCAAGTCTATGATCCGGCTGCACAGTTTCTGGACAGTGCGGCGGCCAATGTCTAAAAGCGTTCGGCTGGAAGAAGCGGGCAATCCGAAAGCCCGATCCCGGCCCCATTTCCGATTGGATGAACATGAGCGGCGTCAACGAGATCAGGTCTAAATTCTTGGATTTCTTTGCAGCGAACGGCCACGAGATCGTGCCGTCGTCGCCGCTGGTGCCGCGCAACGATCCGACGCTGATGTTCACCAACGCCGGCATGGTGCAGTTCAAGAACGTCTTCACCGGCGTCGAGAAGCGTCCCTACCAGCGCGCCACCACCTCGCAGAAATGCGTGCGCGCCGGCGGCAAGCACAACGACCTCGACAATGTCGGCTACACCGCGCGGCATCTCACCTTCTTCGAGATGCTCGGCAATTTCTCGTTCGGCGACTACTTCAAGGAACGCGCGATCGAGCTCGCCTGGAACCTGATCACGAAGGAATACGGGCTCAAGAAAGACAAGCTGCTCGTCACCATCTACCACGACGACGACGAGGCAGCCGGCCACTGGAAGAAGATCGCGGGCTTCGGCGACGACCGCATCATCCGTATCGCGACCTCGGACAATTTCTGGGCGATGGGCGATACCGGCCCGTGCGGTCCGTGCTCCGAGATCTTCATCGATCGCGGCGAGCACATCTGGGGCGGCCCTCCCGGCAGTCCGGAAGAGGACGGCGACCGCTTCCTCGAATTCTGGAATCTCGTCTTCATGCAGTTCGAACAGGTGACGAAGGAGGAGCGCGTCGCGCTGCCGCGTCCCTCGATCGACACGGGTTTGGGGCTGGAGCGCATGGCCTGCATCCTGCAGGGCGTCGACAGCGTGTTCGAGACCGATCTGTTCCGTCACTTGATCGATGCCACGTCGTCAGCCCTCGGGCATGGGCCGGAGGAGCAGACCGTTGCGTCGTTCCGCGTTATCGCGGACCATCTGCGCTCCTCGGCGTTCCTCGTTGCCGACGGCGTACTGCCGTCGAACGAAG
Source organism: Bradyrhizobium sp. (assembly GCA_036721875.1). Taxonomy (GTDB): domain Bacteria; phylum Pseudomonadota; class Alphaproteobacteria; order Rhizobiales; family Xanthobacteraceae; genus Bradyrhizobium. The sequence continues at coordinate 3,186 of DAIMKE010000582.1, forward strand.
GCCGCGGCTATGTGCTGCGCCGGATCATGCGCCGCGCGATGCGCCACGCGCAGTTGCTCGGCGCGAAGGAGCCGCTGATGCACCGGCTGGTCTGGGCGCTGGTGCGCGAGATGGGCCAGGCCTATCCGGATCTGGTGCGCGCCGAGAAGCTGATCGAGGAGACGCTGCGGCTCGAGGAGACGCGCTTCCGCAAGACGCTGGAACGGGGACTTTCGATCCTCGACGAGAAGAGCGCCGGCCTGAAGAAGGGCGACATGTTCGACGGCGATACGGCGTTTACGCTGTACGACACCTATGGCTTCCCGCTCGACCTGACGCAGGACGCGCTGAAGTCGCGCGGCATCAGCGTCGACCAGGCCTCGTTCACCGATGCGATGGAGCGGCAGCGCGAGAAGGCGCGCGCATCATGGTCGGGCTCGGGCGATGCCGCCAGCGAGACCATCTGGTTCCCGCTGCGTGAAAAGCTCGGTGCCACCGAATTCCTCGGCTACGACACCGAGAGCGCGGAAGGCGTGGTGACCGCGCTGGTAAAGGACGGCAAGGATGCCGACAGCCTCAAGACCGGCGAGACCGGCTCGATCGTGCTGAACCAGACGCCGTTCTACGCCGAGTCCGGCGGACAGGTCGGCGACACCGGCCTGTTGACCGGCGAGGGCGTCAAGTTCCGCGTCACCGACACGCAGAAGAAGGCCGGCGATCTCTTCGTCCATGTCGGCACGGTCGAGCAGGGCACGCTGAAGGTGGGAGCGCCGCTGCAGCTCGAAGTCGATCACGCGAGGCGCTCATCGATCCGCGCCCATCACTCGGCGACGCATGTGTTGCACGAGGCGCTGCGGCAGGTGCTCGGCGATCACATCGCCCAGCGCGGCTCGCTGGTGGCGCCCGATCGCTTGCGCTTCGATTTCGTGCATCCGAAGCCGATCACGGCCGAGGAAATCGCGCGCGTCGAGGACATCGCCAACGAAGTGGTGCTCGAAAACGACGAGGTCACGACGCGGCTGATGGCGGTCGACGATGCCCGCGAAGCCGGCGCGCGTGCGCTGTTCGGCGAAAAATACGGTGACGAGGTCCGCGTGGTCTCGATGGGCAAGCAGGCGCGGGAGCAGGGTACGAACGCGCTCGGCTGGTCGGTCGAATTGTGCGGCGGCACCCATGTGCGCCGCACCGGCGATATCGGTCTGATCTCGGTGACCGGCGAAAGCGCGGTGGCCTCGGGCGTGCGGCGCATCGAGGCGCTGACCGGGCGTCATGCCCGCAAGCATGCCAATGACACCATGGCGCTGGCGAAGAACGCGGCGGCGGAACTGCGCACCACGGTCGACGACATGCCGGCGCGCATCGTAGCCCTGATGGAAGAGCGCAAGAAGCTCGAGCGCGATCTGTCGGACGCGCGCAAAAAGCTTGCGATGGGCGGCGGTGCGAGCAACGGCGGCGCGGCGGCCGGTGGCGTGCGCGAAGCCGGCGGCGTCAAGCTGCTGGCGCGCGCGGTCGAGGGCGTCGAGACCAAGGATCTCAAGAGCCTGGTCGACGACGGCAAGAAGCAGATCGGCTCCGGCGTCGTTGCGATCGTCGGCGTCACCGAGGAC
>DAIMKE010000583.1:0-4764 GCA_036721875.1 Bradyrhizobium sp.
GTCGTAGGCCTTGTCGCCGAGATGGGCGAGCCAGCGCGCGTTCTGCACCACGAGATCGAAGATGTCGCCGTGAATGACGAGATAGCGCTTGCCGTCGACGCCTTCGTGAATGGTGTTTTCCACCACATCGATGCCGCCGAAATGCGTGCCGTAATAGTTGCGCAGGAATTCGTCGTGATTGCCGGGCACGTAAATGACCTTGGCGCCCTTGCGCGCCTTGCGCAGCATCTTCTGCACGAAGTCGTTGTGCGATTGCGGCCAGTACCAGCTCGACTTCAGCGCCCAGCCGTCCACGATATCGCCCACGAGGTAGATGGTGTCGGCGTCGTGACTCTTGAGGAAGTCCAGCAACTGCTCGGCCTGCGAGCCGCGGGCTCCGAGATGCACGTCGGAGATGAATAAGGTACGAAAGCGCCGCTCCGGGCTTTCTTCGTTCAGGGAGTCACTACCCATGCCTGTCCACCTGACAGATTTATGTGACAGGGCAATGACCGGCGACGCGACCGATAGCCCCGTGAGAATCAATGCCGCGCCCTTGTCTTTGCCGATAACAGCGGCATGCGACAGGCAAGCGACATGGCAGCGGCAACATCGCAGCATTGTCCGAAGCGGACATCCGCCGTTAACCATCGGCCCACGCAAGTTGACGAAGGCCGCCAGCCGCGCCTTCAATCGGCGAAGAATGGCGGTCAGGCCGGGGCGAGCCGGGCCGGCCGATTGGTGGACCGAGGCATCGGTGCTAGGTTTCGGGCGGTTGGCGGCCGGAGCTTTCGTGCCCATGTACATCCTCGTCACGTTATTCCTCGCGGTCCTGGCCGCCCTGCCCGCATCCGCCCAGATTGCGCCCACCGAAGCTGAGCTGCGCGCCTATGGCGGCCTGCATGCCGCTGCCGCCCGTGGCGACGTCGCCGACATCGAAAAGCGGATCGCCGCAGGCGAGAACAAGGAAGCGGTCGACATCCGCCAGCGCACGCCGCTGCACGTCGCGGTCTTTCACAAGAAATATGACGCCGCCCGCGCCCTGATCCGGCTCGGCGCCGATCCGAACAGGCTCGAAATCGACCGCTACGACATCATCACGATCGCTTCCGTCGCCAATGACGTGCCGATGCTCAAGATCGCGCTCGAAGGCGGCGGCAATGCGAGAGCCGTCACCAGCCGCTACGACGGCACGGCCCTGATCGCGGCGGCCCACCTCGGCCACGCCGAAGTCGTGCGCATGCTGATCAAGGCCGGGGCGCCGCTCGATCACGTCAACAATCTGAAATGGACCGCGCTGATCGAATCGATCGTGCTGGGCGATGGCGGCAGGAACCATACCGAGACCCTGCGGGCGCTGGCCGAGGCCGGCGCCAACGTCAACATTCCCGACGGCACCGGATCGACGCCCCTCAAGCTCGCGAAAGATCGCGGCTATCGGGAGATGGTCGCCATCCTGGAAAAAGCCGGCGCGAAGTGACGGCCACCTAATAGTACCGATGGAAATGATGGACCGGCCCATGGCCGCGGCCGACGCTGAAGCGATCCGCCGCAGCGATTGCGGCGCTGACCCAGGCCTTGGCGCTGCGAACCGCGGTTTCCATGTCCTCGCCCTTTGCAAGCCCGGCGGCAATCGCCGATGACAGCGAGCATCCGGTGCCGTGGGTATTCCTGGTCGCGATGCGCGGCGCGGCCAGCGTGATCGTGCCGTTCGGCCCCACCAGATAGTCGGTGCTCTCAGTACCCTCGCCGTGGCCGCCCTTGATCAGCACCGCCTTGCATCCCAGGGCGAGCAATCGCCGGCCCTGCTGCTCGACCGTAGCCTCGTCCCTGGCGACCGGCCCGTCGAGCAAGGCAGCGGCTTCCGGCAGATTGGGCGTGATGACCGAGGCCATGGGAATGAGCTTCGTCCGCAGCGCATCGACGGCCTCCGCCGCGAGCAGCCGGTCGCCCGAGGTTGCAACCATCACGGGATCGAGCACGATGTGCTTCGGCGACCAGCGCTTGAGCCCGGCGACGATGGCATCGATCACCGGCGGATGCGCCACCATGCCGATCTTGACCGCGCCGACGTCGAGATCGGAAAACACCGCGTCGATCTGCGCGGTGACGAATTCGGCCGGCACCTGATGGATGCCGCTGACGCCTGACGTGTTCTGCGCCGTCAGCGCCGTGATCACGGAAGCGCCGTAGACGCCGAGCGCTGCAAACGTCTTGAGGTCGGCCTGGATGCCGGCCCCCCCGGAGGAATCGGAGCCCGCGATGGTCAGCGCGATCGGCGTGGTCATCAAAAGTCCCGTGAAATTGCGATGTTGAGGGCCTTGGTTTGTCCTAGCGCGTGGCGCCATTGGCGACAAGTTGGCTTGCCCTTGCCCGCAGTTTTTGGCCTATTGTGTCCGGGATTTTCGGAGACAACAGCGATGGTTCCCTTCTTCGTCCAGTTCAAATGCAAGCTCGGCCAGTCCTATGCCGTCGCCAATGCGCTCGCGGAAGCCGAGATCGCCTCGGAGATCTATTCCACCGCCGGCGACTACGATCTGCTGGTCAAGTTCTATGTCGACAACGACACCGACATCGGCCATTTCGTCAACGAGAAGGTGCAGGTCATTCCCGGCATTCAGGACACCCACACCATCATCACCTTCAAGGCGTTCGGCACGGGCTAGGCGTTTTCCGGCGAAGTGGAAACCGGTTCGCGCGAGGAAAACGCGTCAAAACAAGACATCCAGAGCGCCGGCGAACACTGACCGCCGCCGAGCTCAACCTCAGGTTGGATTGATACCAGATACTTCCGCAATGCGGGCACCGCTGGCGCCTCCCCGAAGCGGCAAATTCCATCCGACGGCAACGAACTGTCAACGCTGCGGCCAATGGCAAGCTTTTGCCATAACTGCATCATCCTACCGCCTTGATATTTTTGATTCGTTGGTGGTCGTCGATCGGAGGCTCCGCGGCAGGAGGTTTCCGAGGGGGAAACAGTCGCGAGTACCACCATGGGGACGCTGTACGATTTACTCGGAGCTCTTCCGAGTGATAACGCCGAGGGATTGCGGACCGCGTTCCGCAAGGCCGCCAAGGCAACTCATCCTGATATCAATCCCGATAATCCGGATGCGGCGCTCCGATTCCGGGAGCTCGTGCGCGCCTATGACATCCTGACGGATGCCGACCAGCGCGCGACCTACGATGAATTGCTCGCCATTGCCCTTCTGCCGCCGCCTGCCACACAAATGCAGGCGACGCGCACTTACGAAGCCGTCGGCAAATACGCCTCCAACACGATGGCAGCGACGATTATTTCGGCGGTGCTGGTCGGGGGCTACACCGTGTTCGGCCTGTTTTCCAAGCCACCGAGCGCCGCGGAAATCGAGGCGGAGAATATCCCCGGCGCCACGCTACAGGCCTTCGCGGCAGCGCTGCCTGTGCTCCCCAACCCGGCCGAAACCCGCGTTCAGCGTGAGGGCAAAGCATCGACCGACGAAACGGCCGCGACGCCTGCGGTTGCGCCCGCGACCAAGGAGGCTGCCCCTGGTCCAATCGGCCGTTTCGAGAAACCCGTTCCCGCGTTCGCCTCCTACAATCTGGCGGTACAATATTATCCGCGCTTCGCGACCGCCTATTTCGATCGCGGCATCGTGCTGCACAGCGTCGGCGTGCTCGATCGTCCATTGACCGACATGTCCCCGGTCAAGCGCGCCGCGGATCCGAAGAAGACGAAGAATGCCGCACCGGCGCCGCGCAAGCCGCTGTCGATCGTGCCGCCTCCCACTTTTGCACCTCTACCGGACAGACGCACCCCGATCACCGCGGCCCTGACGCCGGGATAGCGCGCGAGCCTTCGCGGACTTGATCCGTGGCTGGAGGTTTCTTCGGTTTGGGTTCAAGCAGCGCCGGTAGTGCTTTAGCCTTCCTTGGCTTTTTTCGGCCGCGGCGGTCCCTCGATCGGTGGCAGCGACTTCAGATATTCCGCCATTGCCGTGCGATCCTCTGCCGACAATTGCGACGTATTCCGGATCACGCGCGCCATCGATCCGCCGGCGGTGTCGCCGTCGGGCGTCTGCCCGGTTTCCAGGAAATAGGCGATATCGCCGACGCTCCACTCGGCCAGTCCGCCTTTCTGGGTGATGTTGGGCACCCAGCCCTCACCCTCCGGATTGGGTCCTCCGGCCAAGCGCTGCGCCTCGACGATGCCGCCGAGGAAGTTGCGCGGGCTGTGGCACTCCGCGCAATGGCCGAAACCGTTGACGAGATAGGCGCCGCGATTCCACGACGCCGTCCGTGAGTTGTCCGGCGCAAAAAGCTTGCCGTCCATGAACAGCCACTTCCAGATGCCGACGTTGCGGCGGATGTTGAATGGAAACGGCACGTCGTGATCGCGCGTCTTGCCGGCCACCGGCGCGAGCGTCTTCAGGTAGGCGAACAGGTCGCGCACGTCCTCGACCTTGGCATGCTGGTAGGCCGCGTAGGGAAAGGCCGGGAAATAGTGCGCGCCGTCCGGCGAGGTTCCCTTGAGAACTGCCGTGACGAAATCCGCCTCGCTCCACCGGCCGATGCCGTCGGTCGGATCGGGCGAGATGTTGGGGACATGAAACGTCCCGAACGGCGATGGCATGGCAAGCCCGCCGCCGAGCTTCAGCCGGTCAGGCTGGTTGGGCACGGCGTGGCAGGAGGAACATCCACCGGCATTGAAGGCCGTGAGGCCGTTGGCGAGGTTCGGCGTGCGAGGGGGAAGCGACGATGCGGCAACGACTGCCGGCATCGTCAGCCACCAGAAAAGGCCGGCGC
>DAIMKE010000584.1:0-4751 GCA_036721875.1 Bradyrhizobium sp.
CGCGACAGCCGGGCGGGCGGCTTGGCGTAATCCGGATGGGTCTTCCAGCCGGGTTCACCGATCACGTCGCAGATCTTCTCCCACACCGGCGCCTGGGTGATGAAGTAGATGTAGGCGTTGGGGTCGGTCTCCCAGCCCTTGCACTTGAGGATGCGGCCGGGCTGGCCGCCGCCGGAATCGTTACCGGCGCGCGGCACCGCGTCGCCGAACGGAATGCCTTCGCCGAACTGGCTGTATTCCTTCAGCGGGCCGTGGGCGAGGCGCTGCTGGTCGCGCAGCTTGACGCGTGCGAGGTTGAGCACGCCGTCCTGCATCGCGGCGGTGACCTTCTGGCCTTTGCCCGAATGGGTGCGCTGATAGAGCGCGGTGACGATGCCGAGCGCCAGATGCAGGCCGGTGCCGCTGTCGCCGATCTGCGCGCCGGTCACGAGCGGCAGGCCGTCGCGGAAGCCGGTGGTCGAAGCCGCACCGCCGGTGCACTGGGCGACGTTCTCATACACCTTGCAGTCTTCGTAAGGCCCGGGGCCAAAGCCCTTGATCGAGGCCACGATCATCTTCGGGTTGATGCTGTGGATTTTCTCCCACGGAAAGCCCATGCGGTCGAGCACGCCCGGGCCGAAATTTTCCACCAGCACGTCGCAGCTCTTGATCAGCGCGGTGAGGACTTCCTTGCCCTTGGGGTTCTTGGTGTCGAGCGTGATCGAACGCTTGTTGTGGTTGAGCATGGTGAAATACAGGCTGTCCACATTCGGGATGTCCTGCAGCTGGCCGCGGGTGATGTCGCCGACGCCCGGGCGCTCGACCTTGATCACGTCGGCGCCGAACCAGGCCAGCAACTGCGTGCAGGTCGGGCCCGACTGGACGTGGGTGAAATCGAGAATACGAACGCCCTTGAGCGCCTTAGACATATGTTCTCTCCTTTTACTATCTGTTGCCGTCATGCCCGCGAAGGCGGGCATCCAGTAATCACCGTCGGTTCAGTCGGGCACAGTCTTCGTCACACGATGGCTCGGCGGTTACTGGATTCCCCGCCTGCGCGGGGAATGACGCCGATGGTTTGATCTGTTCACTTCTTTTTCAGGACGCTCTGCGGATTGAGGTTGCCGATGCGGCCGCTCTCCGACCCTGCCGTCGGATCGATGGCGGCATTGATCAGCGTCGGCTTGCCGGAATCCATCGCCGCGTTGACGGCGCGCTTCAGTTCGTCCGGCGTCGTCGCATGGACGCCGACGCCGCCAAAGGCTTCCATCATCCTGTCGTAGCGGGAGCCCTTGACGAAAACGGTGGGCGCGGGATCGGTGCCGGCGGAATTGACGTCGGTGCCGCGATAGATGCCGTCATTGTTGAAGATGACGATGCAGACCGGCAGCTTGTAGCGGCAGATCGTCTCCACCTCCATGCCGGAGAAGCCGAACGCGGAGTCGCCTTCCACCGCGAGCACCGGCTTGCCGGTCTCGATGGCAGCCGCGATGGCATAGCCCATGCCGATGCCCATCACGCCCCAGGTGCCGACGTCGAGGCGCTTGCGCGGCTGGTACATGTCGATGACGCCGCGCGCCAGATCGAGCGTGTTGGCGCCTTCATTGACCAGAATGGCGTCCGGCCGCTCCTTGATGATGGTGCGCAGCACGCCGAGCGCGCCGTGATAGTCCATCGGCGAGTTGTTGTTCATCAGCCGCGGCGCCATCTTGGCGACGTTCTCTTCACGCTTTTTGGAGACCGCGCCGGTCCAGTCGGACGAAGGCGCCGCCCAGTTCGCACCCATGCCTGCCAGCAATGCCTGCACGCACGAGCCGATATCGCCGACCACGGGAGCAACGATCTCGACGTTCGAATCCATTTCCTTCGGCTCGATGTCGATCTGGATGAACTTCTTAGGCGCATCGCCCCAGGTCTTGCCCTTGCCGTGCGACAGCAGCCAGTTGAGGCGTGCCCCGATCAGCATCACCACGTCGGCGTCCTTGAGAACGGTCGAGCGCGCAGCACCGGCGCACTGCGGATGCAGGTCGGACAGCAATCCCTTGGCCATGCTCATCGGCAGGAACGGCGCGCCGCTCTTCTCGACGAAGGCACGGATGGCGTCGTCGGCCTGGGCGTAGGCCGCGCCCTTGCCGAGAATGATGAGCGGACGCCTGGCGCCCTTCAGCACATCGAGCGCGCGCTTGACCGCATCGGGCGCCGGAATCTGCGCCGGCGCCGCGTCGATCACCTTGACCAGCGATTTGGTGCCGGCCTCGGCGTCCATCACCTGGCCGAACAGTTTTGCGGGGAGATCGAGATAGACGCCGCCGGGACGCCCCGAGACTGCGGCACGGATGGCGCGGGCGAGGCCGATGCCGATATCGGCGGCGTGCAGCACGCGGAACGCCGCCTTGCACAGCGGTTTGGCGATGGCGAGCTGATCCATCTCTTCATAGTCACCCTGCTGCAGGTCGACGATTTCGCGTTCGGACGAACCCGAGATCAGGATCATCGGGAAGCAGTTGGTGGTGGCGTGGGCAAGTGCAGTCAGGCCGTTGAGAAAGCCGGGCGCCGAAACCGTCAGGCAGACGCCGGGTTTTTTGGTCAGGAAGCCGGCGATCGCAGCGGCGTTGCCGGCGTTCTGCTCGTGACGGAAGGAGATCACGCGGATGCCTGCGGCCTGCGCCATGCGGCCGAAATCCGTGATCGGGATGCCGGGCACGCCATAGATGGTGGTCAGTCCGTTGAGCTTCAGCGCATCGATCATCAGGTTGAAGCCGTCGGTCAGCTCGCGCTCGCCCTCGGCCTTTGATGGATCGATGCTCTTGGCTGCAGTTACGGACATTCCACTTCTCCCTGGTCGCGTTCGTCGGACGGGTTGACCGTCTTCTGCGTGAGGTTGCGTTACGTAAAGAGTTCCTGGCCGTGCGCTTCGACATACGCCGCAAGGCCCAGCGTGTGGTCGCGCGCGCGCTTCTCCGCCAGTTCGGTGTCGCGCGCTTCCAGCGCCTCGATGATCGCCATGTGCTCGGGTAGCGAGGTCGCGGTTCGATCGGTCCGCCCGATCGTGAGTTGCCGGTAGCCGCGCACGTGCAGCAGGATGTCGTTGGTCATGTCGACCAGCACCGGCGATTCCGAGAGCGAGATCAGCGCCTGGTGGAAGGCGATATTGGCCTTGGAGTATTCCTCGACATGATCCTGCGGCAGACGATCCTTGCCGAAATCCTTGAAGAAATCGCGCAGCGCGGTGATGTCCTTCTTGCGCGCGGTGGTCGTGATCAGCCGCGCGGCCATGCTCTCGAGCGCAGCCCAGGCGCGGATCATGTCGACGATCTCGGTCTTGGTGCGGCGAACGACGACGATGCCGCGGCGCGGCACGGTTTTGACGAAGCCGTCCTGCTCGAGCATCGCGATCGCTTCGCGGATGGGAGTGCGGCTGACGCCGAGACGCTCGGACAGTGCGCGCTCGTCGAGCATCACCTGCTCGGGCGTCGCATAGATGTCCATCTTGAGAATGGCTTCCTTCAAGGCTTCATAGGCCTTGTTTTTGAAGCTCGTCTCAGGCGCAATCCGGACGATTGCAATGTCAGCCTCAGCCATGACAGGCGGCGCCTTGGTTTGTTTAGGTGCGGGCACGACTCGTCTCCTCCGTTTGGAGACGTCTTCTTAGCAGAAGAAACTCGATAATATTTTTGGCATACCAAATGCCACGATGTCAAGGAGCCCTAGTTTTCAATGTTTCTGCGTAACTGTTTGTCTTGACAATCTCTTCTCTGGCATACCAAATGCCATAAAATCAGCCCAGGAGGAAGCCAAATGTCAAATTCTGCAGATGCGGCCCGCAAGATCGCTGAGCCCAGCGCCAAGGAGGCTGTCCGCCGGGTGCTCGATACCGTTAAGGCTGAGAAGCGCACCAGCCTCACCGCGCCGGAAGGCAAGCTGGTATGCGACGCCTACGGCATTCCGGTTCCGAAGGAAGGCGTGGCCAAGTCTGCTACTGAGGCCGGCAAGATCGCATCGGGCATGGGCTTCCCGGTGGTGATGAAAATCGTCTCGCCGGACATTCTCCACAAGACCGAAGCGGGCGGCGTCATGGTCGGCGTCAAGACCGCGGATGATGCCGAAAAGGCCTACGAGACCATTCTCGCAAACGCGAAGAAATATAAAGCGGACGCCAGGATCGACGGCATCCAGGTGCAGCAGATGCTGGCCGGCGGCACCGAAGTCATCGTCGGCTCCATCACCGACGGCTCGTTCGGGAAGCTCGTGGCATTTGGGCTCGGCGGCGTGCTGGTCGAGGTGCTGAAGGACATTACGTTCCGTCTCGCGCCCGCGAGCAAGGACGACGCGCTGTCGATGCTCGACGGCATCCAGGCCAATGAGATGCTCAAGGGCGTGCGCGGCGGCGATCCGGTATCCCGCGACGCGCTGGCCGACGTCATCGTCAAGGTATCGCAGCTCGTCAGCGACTTTCCCGAAATCGTCGAGCTCGATCTCAACCCGGTGTTCGCCACCAAAAAGGACGCGATTGCCGCCGACGTGCGCATCGTCGTCGATTTCGACTACAGGCCGCGCCCGGCGCCGCGCCCGACCGAGGAAATCGTCGCCGCGATGAACCGCATCATGCAGCCGAAGGCGGTTGCGGTGATCGGCGCCTCCGCCGAGGACGGCAAGATCGGCAACTCCGTGATGAAGAATTTGATCAACGGCGGCTACAAGGGCGATATCTATCCGATCCACCCGAAGGCCGACGAGATCCTGGGCTACAAGGCCTACAAGAGCGTCAAGGA